>CAZDBX010000046.1:0-16882 GCA_964503805.1 uncultured Lentimicrobium sp.
CTTGCCATTGAACAGGATACCGGTGCAGACGGACAGGCGTTTACTCCTGAGTTGCTGCGCAGTGAGGCTTTCAGGGCCCATGAACTTTACCTTGAAGGGAGTGTCCGCGAGCTCTATTTTGATGAAAACCATTACGCCGTGCTGGTGCTGGAATGCGGGAGCAGGGAAAAAGCCGAGTCCGTGCTGGCCAGCCTGCCGTTGGTAAGCAATGGATTGATCCGGTTTGCCATCAGGGAGTTGCATCCTTACACAGGCTTTGGAAGGATTATTAATGATTCAGGCTATGGGTCTGCACCCTGTTGACGACATCCCAGGTTATCAGGTTTCTGAACCATAATCAGATGATTTCCGGAATACCGGAAATTCAGACAAACTTAAATCCAATTTTCAATGCAATCTTTTACCCTGAGAAAATGGCAGTTGACAGACCTTGAAAGCCTGATGAAACATGCAGATAACCGGAAGATTGCCGACCGGCTTACCGATCAGTTTCCCCATCCCTACACGCGTGAGAGCGGCGAAGGGTTCCTGAATATGGCCATGGCAAAAGACCCGCCATCTGTTTTTGCCATTGATGTTGACGGAGAAGCGGTAGGGTGCATAGGGATTTTCCCGCAGGAGGATATCCACCGGCTGAATGCCGAAATGGGGTATTGGTTGTCAGAGGCATTCTGGGGCAGAGGCATTATGACCGCTGCCATCCGCCGGATGGTGGATTATGGTTTCAAAACCTTTGATATTACCCGCATTTACGCACGCCCCTTCGGCACCAACCTGGCATCGCAGCGGGTGCTCGAAAAAGCCGGTTTCATCCCGGAGGCCCGATTCGAAAAGGTACTGATCAAGAACGGTGAGTTACAGGACGAGATCGTCTATGCAATCAGAAAAATCCTTAAGAAATAATAATATCTGTTACCATGATCACCATTCAGAACCTCGGGAATATAAGTTTTGACACGCTGTTTGAAGCTTTTGACGCCGCGTTTGCGGATTACGAAATATCTGTAAACCGGGAGGAGCATATCCGCATGCTTCAGCGGCGGGGTTTTAAGGCTTCCCTTTCGTTTGGGGCATTTGACAAAGGCAGGCTGGTGAGTTTCACCTTCAACGGAACCGGAACTTTTCTAGGTGTGCCCACGGCTTACGACACCGGTACGGGTACCCTGAAGGAATACCGGGGCAGGGGCCTGGCTTCTCAGGTCTTTGAGGCTTCGTTGCCTTATCTGGCCGGTGCCGGCATCCGGCAATATCTGCTTGAAGTGCTGCAGCACAACGAACCGGCCGTGAAGGTTTACCGAAAGCAGGGATTCAGGGTTACGCGAGAATTCAACTATTTTGTGGCGCCTGTCGGATCCATTAAGCCCCGCGGTAAGAATCCCGATCCGGATTTGGTCTGCAAACCGATTCCCTTGCCCCTGACCGAAGAAGTAATGCCGATGTGGGATTTTCATCCCTCATGGCAGAACAGTTTTGAAAGCATACGGCGTCAGGAACAGGATTACATTATCCTGGGCGCATTTGCGGAAACGGATTTCGCCGGATACGGCATCCTGGAGCCATCCACCGGCGACCTTACCCAGCTTGCCGTGCATCCGGATTTCCGGCGCAGGGGGGTGGGCAGCCTGCTCCTCAGTGAACTGCTCAGGAAAAACAACCACCCGGCTGTGAAGGCAATCAATACGGATGTTGTCTGTAAAGCCAATACGGAATTCCTGATTGCCAGCGGATTGCCCCTGAAAGGAAAGCAGTTTGAGATGATCCGGATGATAGAGTTGGGGAGGAGTTAAACCTCCCCGGAAACCCGTAAACGGTTCATCCGGCTGATATTGCGTTTCGCTGCTGATTATCTGCACTTCAAAGGTATTTGTTTTATTTCTTATTGTCCTGACAATACATTTGCCGCATCATTGAGAAGTTCAAACAAGTGAATAATCATCAAAGATCAACAGTCATGAATGCAAACGCCCCGGCCAATGCAACCACCGCAGTCCCGCTCGAAGCGGCGCTGAGCCTGGTCAACAGCAAACTGCACATTACCGGAAAAGCCGGTAACTTCGAACCCATTGATACGGATTACATCCCGCCTTACGGCGACGGACTCGGCTATATGCCCCTGCAGCTCTTCCTGATCAGCTTCGGCGCCTGTGCTGCCGGTGCGGTACTCACCCTGCTTCGGAGGATGCAGAAAACCATCACCGGATTCGATATGAAGATCAGTGGCGTTCGCCGCACAGAACATCCCACCTCGTTTTCTTCGATTAAGGTGGAATATTACATCAAATCTCCTGATGTGAAAACGTCAGATGCGGAAAAAGCAATAGCACTTTCTGAGCAGTCGATTTGTCCTGTCTGGGCAATGATTAAAGGAAACGTTGAGGTTGAATCGGTAGTTGTCATTAATGAGTAACATAACATAGCTGAGAAATGGAAAATTACCTGATACCGGAAAAGGCTGCTGTATGCGGCCTCTATTGCGGAGCCTGCGGAATTTATCTGGCAACGCAATCCAATGACACAGAGAAGTTGGCGCAATATGCTGTCCGGCTCAATCAACCGGTCGAAGAAACCCGTTGCCGCGGATGCCGGTCAAACACCAAAACTGCCTGGTGCCGGGGATGTAAAATGGTCAGCTGTGCTGCCGGAAAAGGCGTGGATTTTTGTGGCTCCTGCAACGAATATCCGTGCGAAACGTTGAGAGACTTCCAGGCTATGATGCCGCACCGGGCAGAATTATGGGAATCGCAGGCCCGGATTGCCGAAATTGGTCCTGAATTGTGGATGAGGGAAATGGAAATTCATTTTGCATGTCAGGCATGCGGGAATGCCAATACTTCCTATGACATGAAATGTCCTGCATGCGGAAACATGCCGGGAAACTATTTTGCCGGGAAACATTCCGCCCTGATCAAAGAATATTTTTCGAAACTGTCAAAACCCTGACCAGTTATGAATAAGCTATTGAACATGCAGGCAATCCGGTTTGGCCGTTTTGCCGTGTATATGAATATCTCCGGGGTTGTTTTTTCGGGCCTGGTATTTCCGTTGCTGGCCCTGTGGCTGTACCCGCAGCCCGCCTGGCGCGACGCTGCATTGTTTGCGGAATCTTTTCACCCATTGCAGACCGTAACGTTCTTTCTGGGATTTTTTCTTGTAATTGGCTCGCTGCTCACCTTTGTCTCGCTGTATTTCCTGTCCCGCGCCGAAAAGAAGATCTATGCACTTTCAGGACTGATCGTAAATACAGTATTTACGGCTGTGGTATTTATCAACTACATCATTCAGACCACCTACATTCCTTACCTGGCTACCCACTATCCCCCTGAAACAGCATCCATTTTACCGGCCTTCACCATGGCCAATCCCGGCTCCTTTGCCTGGGCGCTCGAAATGTACGGATGGGGCGGAATCGGGCTTTCATTTATACTGATGGCCTTTACTTTTGATAAAAACCGTTCCGGAACCTTGCTGAAAACATTGTTTCTGATCAACGGTTGCTGCAGCGTGGTCTCCGCGTTGATCACCTCCTTCGATATGACCTGGTTGTTTACCTCCGCCGGATTATCTGCACTGGTGATCTGGAATCTGCTTGTGCTGATCATAGACATTTTCCTGCTGCGATGGTTTGGGGAACAGCAGGTGCATCCTGAAACGGTTTGACAAGGCTTCCGGAAATCCAGGATTACAGAATCCCGGATGTAGATGAGGTCCTTTATGGTTCCACCCAAAGTACGGAATTGCCGGTGCCCTGCGCATTGGCTTCCCAGACTTCGTTGGCCGGATCAATCATCCACTGTCCGTCTACGATAAACTTGTAGGTGTGTTTCCCGGGGCCGAGAAATACGGGGCAGGTCCATACCCCGTCTTTCAGGGTCATCACGCAGGCGTCTTCGCGCCATCCGTTGAAACTTCCGGTAACAATCACTTTTTTCGCATCCGTAAACAGGGCCAGGGTAAAGGTATAATTGGGCTTAAAGGTGAGCACGGAGTTTTCGAAAACGCCTTCCCCGACGCTTGCAGGGTTGGCCGGATCGGGCATCCATTGCCCGTCAGCAATAAACTTGTACTCGTGAATGCCCGGAGCCAGGTGGTAAGCCAGTTCCCAGCCGCTGTCCGTTTTGTCCATCAGCAGCTCATTGGGGTTCCATCCGTTGAAACTTCCGGCCAGGTATACCTTCCCGGCGGTCTTAAATCCGCTGAGCCTGAATATCATTGTATCGCCTATGCCCACGTATGAATTGAAAGAGCCGCTGCCATTGTCGCGCATTACCGGATTGCCGGGATCGGTTATCCATTTCCTGTCAACAATATACTTATACGCGTGGGTTCCCGGGTTCAGAAACATGGGCAGTTCCCACCCGCCTTCTGTTCTGCGCATCTGCAGCTGATTCCGGTTCCAGTTGTTGAAGCTGCCGGCCACATATACTCTTTTTGCCTTCGGATATCCGGCAAGCCTGAAGGCATGGTTGTAACAATAAACTGCACTATTGGAGCCGCCCTGTCCGTCATATTCTTCCATATTATTGGCAGGGTCGGGAATCCATTGTCCGTCCGCAATATACTTGTAGAGATATTTTCCAGGCTTCAGATGTACCCGGCAGGTCCATCCTTCGCTGGTTTTCCGCATGGGCTGCTTCCGGGTACTCCAGTTGTTGAAAGTTCCCGAAAGAACCACCCGCCGGGCATTGGTGTATTCTTTAAAAAGGAATGTTGCCGTATCATTACTGAAGCTGAATGCCGAAGGATCTTTGAAATCATTCACGCCATAATGCCATGGAAGCGTGCGGAAGATACTGATGAATGACGGACGCCGGGGTTTCCTGATTTCCGGTCCGCGGGGGAGTTCTTCGTCAAGCAGTTCTTCATCCAGCAGCAGTACATCATGGGTGCTGACATCCAGCGAAGGGGCTTCCAGTTGTTTGGAGATCTCCACGATATGGTGATCGATTCGGCTTACCGACCAGATTGTATTTCCTGCCAGAATTTCATTTTCTGAAGTCTGAAGGGCCTTCTCCATCAGGGTACTGTCGAGGCTGAAAAGCCTGGATATCTCACCTTTGCGCTGTGCCGGCCAACGGCTGTCGAGCTGAAAATATATGCGGTTGTCGCTGATATAGCAGACATTTCCGGGTTTGTACTGCGCAACGACCATGTGCGGCACAATCAGCGTTATGACAAATGCGATGTACACGATCCTTTTCATTGCCGGACCTCCTTTCTCACATTGAAGCCGATCTCTTTTTTACGGAAGTTGAAACTGTAAACGCCTTTCATCCAGAAATCATAACCCAGCATACCTTCGATGGTGCAGCCATAAGCTTCACCCATGGCCGTCAGGTCCATGATTACGGTACCCATACTGCCAAACTGGTAACAGCCCAGTTCAAGTTCATTCATGATCCCGTACAGTACCTCGGAAGATTGTGAAGAGGCTCCTCTTACCGGCGCCCGGCGGCTGATCTGCACGGTTTCCATCACTTTCTTTGAGACATTCCGGTGCAGTGCGTTGATTTCGGCTCCGGTATCGAGGCAGAAATTCAGGGTTTTGTCGCCGATTTTGCCCCTTACCAGCATAATCCTGTAATGGGTTTCTATTTTCTGCCTGAAATCAAACTGCGGAAGATCATCACCGGTGACGGCACGGTTGCCATCCCCATCGATGTGCACCAGGATCATTTGATTTGCTGCGGCATCGAAAATTACCTCCATATCATCGATCATTTTCATGCCGAATAATCCCAGGATTTTCACTCCGCGTTTGTCTTCAATGTGACCAAGATCGGCCATATCTGCCGCGACTTTTTCATAAAAAAAGCCTGAAGCGTCAATCTCTTTAACGATGGTTCCGTGAACTTTGCTGAAATTACCCGTAATACCGCCGGCGCCGGGTTTTTCATAGGCAGCATACTTCCTGAAATACGTGCGGTTGAGCACCAACCCGGTGGCGCCTGTGTCAAAGATCAGATTTCCTTCCTGATCGTCAATTCTGGCTTCTATCAGAAAAAGCCTGCCTGCCTGCTTTAAAGGAATAACAATTGAACTGAGACTCTCCGAAACACTGCTTCCTTTCAGCAATAAATTTACCTGTGCCTTTTCAGGTTTTATATTTCCCGCCGCCGCAGAAAGCAGCACTGTGACTGTCAGAAGTAAGGTGAATCCGCCAACCTTCAGGTTGAAAAGATACAATGCAGGAGATTCTTTTTTCATGTGAATGCCTTTGTCCCGTTCACGTTAAGCTAAATTAATTCATTTAATGCAAAGTAGTTGGTGAAGAAGTTAATTATTTGCACTGATGTGCTGTTATAGCTGATTTTTATGATTCCATAGATGTGCCCGGGTTGTCACTGCCGGAGCTGCCGGAACGGTTATGAAGCTATTTCATGAATTGATTGGATAGTATATTGTTGAAGTATTAACCGTTAACAAATCATTTGCACAGCGTTTGATCAGGCAATAAGCTGAGGTCAGTAATATTGCAGTAAAGGCCGTTTCGGAATGGAAACGGCCTTTACTGGTTAACGGCATTAACCCGGTCATGGCATGTTGATTACCCTGGCCTTTAATCACTGATTAGGTTGATATTAAACCAGGCCAGGGTGTCATTGGTTTCTGCTTCGCTTTTCAGCAGTTGCAAATGCCCGTTGTTCAGCAGATAGTACCTGTAAATACGGTTTTGAGGAGCAATTTCCCAGTTTAAAGGATCATATTTGCCGCAGTTACTGCAATACCTGTAAAGACGGCAGCCATCGCGCCGGGAGATAAATTCCATGAACACGAGGTCAAGGGTATCGCCCCGGACGTTCAGCAATGGCAGCAATTCATATTGATGGCCTTTTATCCGGTAGGCTTTCACGCTGCTGTTGGGTATTTTTATTAACTCACCTTCAGTAGTCATAATCCGGGTATGCGAGAATCCGGTTGTCATTTTCTCACATTGATAAGTAATTCCTTCAGCGACGATGAAACCCTCAGCAGATGATTTTGCCCTGCTGCCCGGCGATATTAAGGCCAGTGTCAGCAATATCAGGATTGTTTTCATGACTGTGATTTGTTATTGGTTATTGAATTTACCGGTCGGATTCTGTTCAGGAATACAGTTCCGTTTTAAGGACTATATTACCTTAATCCCGAAAAACGGGAGAACCGTGGCGGCATTTTTACAATCCACCAGCAGATAGAATTCACCATCTTTAAAAACATAGTAAACTACCTGGGGGTGGGCCGGTTTGTAATTACAATTCAACAGGTCGCCGCATTCGCCGTATTCGCAATACTTATAAAGCCTGAGCCCGTTGCGCGAAGTTACATACTCCATAAGGGCGGTTTTTCCCCTGGCCGCACCTTCATACACCACAGGGAGGCGTTCATAGAGTTTTCCATCACGGAAAACTGCATCCACTTTACTATACGGAATTTTAAGGGTAAACCCATCACTTGTTACGATTTTTGCACTTAAAAGTCCGGATTTTACTTTCTGGCAGAAATAGGTCTTACCACCGGAAGTCAGGTAATTGGTCGTTTCTTCGCCTGCTTTCAAGGCAAGGGCTGTCATGACCAGCAGCAGCACAGCAAGAAGTTTTTTCATGGTACTTTCCTCCGTTAATTAGGTTGATTATTGGTGAAGTAAAGTTATGTAACAAGCTGTGCTATAATCAAATATAATCGATTATCCGGGCAAAGGAATCGGTAAGCGTTTCACCGGCTCCGCAGGCCGTTATGCAGACTTTTGAGGCCTGTTTACCGAATATACCGGGATTAAATTTTCCTCAGGCAGGGAGTTGCAGAATACCTCCGTCTATTTACTGGCAGGTGTTGGTAAATCAGGCGGATTTGCTTTTTGTGACTGACTAATCTGATCAGGAGGGGGGCTTTCAATCTGATGGCAGGTAAACCCTGAATTCGCTTCCTTTGCCCGGTTCGCTGCTGACGTCAATGCGGCCTTTATGCATTTCGGCCAACTCTTTGCAAAGGATCAGTCCAAGGCCTGAACCGGGCTCCTGATCTGTGCCCCTTGTTTTGTGCACAGTGCCTAAATCGAAAAGCTTTTTTGCTTTATCAGCAGGGATGCCAATGCCGTTATCTTTAACACTCAGGATACAGAACCCACGGCTTTCATTTATGCCGACATCGATCTTCCCGTTCCTGTTGGTAAATTTCAGTGCATTGGTCAGCAGATTCCTCATGATGGTATTGATCATATTGACATCAGCCTGAATGACTTTGCATTTGCTGAAATTGGTGCTGATTTCTATGTTTTTGCGGGTCGCCTGCACGGAGATCTGCCCGATGCTTTCTTCCGCAATTGCTTTAAGGTCGACTGTTTCGGGACTGAAAGCAATTGATCCGGTCTGCGTACGTGCCCACAGCAATAAATTTTCCAGCAATTCATGCGCCTGCTGCGAGGATGTTCTGATATTTTCCAGCGCTTTCTGCAGTTTAACTGGATCCATATTGTTTAGTGTGATCAGCAGGATATCTGTAAGCCCGATGATGGTATTGAAAGGGTTGCGGAGGTCGTGGGCGATGATGGAGAAGAATTTGTCTTTGGCAGCATTCAATCCATTGAGTTCTGCATTCTTATCCAATATTTCTGACTTTTGTCTTTCAATTAACTGTGTTCTCAGTCTTACCCGCTCTTCCAGTATTTTGCGTTCCCTGATAAGATGACGTTCTCTGATCCTGATATAGAGAAAAACCACGAATGCCAGGATGAAAAGGTAAGCGGCAATTGCCAGGTGGCTTTTCCACCAGGGAGGGCGGATGCTGATCGGCAGGCTGACCCCGGTTTCATTCCAGATTCCGTCGTTATTGCATCCTTTAACCCTGAGGGTGTAGTCGCCGGGCGGAAGGTTGGTGAATGCCACAAAATTACGGGTACCGATCTCTGTCCAGCTGTCATCGATCCCTTCCAGCATATAAGCGTAGGCATTTTTCGAAGGATTGGTAAATTCCATCGCGGCAAACTCTATGGTAAACGTGTTTTCGTTATGGTTCAGCCTGACTTTTCCGGTCTCTTCAAGGTTTATATCCATCTTGTTTCCTTTGCTGATTTTATAAGCAGAGGTTATGGTAATTGCCGGAATATTCGGGTTGTCGAGGAGCGAGTCGGGAAAAAATGAGTTCAGGCCATTCATCCCTCCAAAGAACATCTCACCGTGAGCGCCCTTAAAAGCTGCACCAAGATTAAACTCCTGGCCCTGAAGGCCATCCGCTTCCGTAAAAGTCCTGAAACTCTTCCCGGCAGGATTGTACCGGCAAAGACCGTTGCCGGTTGCAAACCAAAGGTTATTCCTGTCATCCGGAAGTATACTGTAGACCAGGTTACCCGGAAAGCCATGTGCTCTGGAATAGTAGGTAAACGAACCTTTCTTGCGCGAGTACAGGTTGACATATGAATTTGTACCTACCCAGATATTGCCTTCATGATCTTCGCAAAGCGCCGTTATAAAGTTATCCGAGAGCGTACCGGGTTTATTGTCAGTTTTTTTAAAATGGGTCACTGCCGGATTGCCGGGCGAGATCATGTCCAGTCCGTTTGTCGTGCCAATCCATACGTCGCCTTTGCTGTCCTCCAGAATTGCATATACCAGATTAGCACTGATACCGCGCCCTGACGGACTGCTTGTGTGAAGGTGTTCTGTGAGTTTCCCGTTTTCAGCAAGATTATATATGCCCTGATTGGTTGCAATCCAGTAATTGCCCTGTCTGTCCTGTAACATGCAGTTGATCCTGAGCCCGGAGAAATCAGGGAAACTTGTCAGGGCAGGGAATCCGGAAGGTCGTTTAAACATCCGCTCCTTACTGTCAAAAACCATAAGCCCGTCTCTGCAACCAATCCAGATGTATTGCCTTTTATCTTCAAATATTACATGCACAAAATCATTCGGGATATATGTTTTGCCGCTGCCTGCAGTTGAAAAATGCTCAACACGGCCGGTGTTCCGGTCAAAAAGATTCAGCCCCTGCCCCCAGTTGCCGATCCACAAAACATTATGATCGTCAAGATAGACCGAGGCAATTACGTTTCCGGCAAGGTCGACGGAATAAGGGGAGTCGTTGCGCTGATAGAGGTTGAAGTTTCTTTTTTTCAGGTCGGTTTTATTCAGACCCGATAATGTTCCTATCCACAAATTACCGGAGTTGTCAATGAGAAGGGAGAGGTTGATGTTGTGATTCAGCCCGTTGTCCTCTGAAGTAAAGGTTTCAGCAGACCGTTTTTTTTCTTTCGCTGGTTTTAGCCTGTTCAGCCCACCGCCTTCGGTAGCTACCCAGATATTGCCTGAAGAATCGGAGAGAATGGCCCTGATAAAGTTGTTGCTGAGCGAATGCTTATCCCCGGGATGATGCTGATAGCTGACAATGCGCCTGTCAACCCTATTCATGCAGCTGAGGCCGGTGGTTGTGCCAATCCATAAATTTCCCTGACGGTCAAGGTGCAAAGCTGTAATATTGCTGCCTGACAGGCTTTCAGGATTGCCGGGCCGGTGATGATAAGTGCTGAAAGTTTCGGTTGCAGGATCAAAAGCAGCCAGCCCTTTCGTTGACGCGACCCATATTGTGCCATTGTTATCCTGAAGTACAGGAATGTTGTTGTCCTTTACACTCGGATCATTCTCCAGCGGAACCAGATAATGACGGAACGATAAGGTTGCCGGGTCGCAGATTGTAAGTACAGGAGGTGTGTTGATGATAAGTTGTCCGTTTTGTTCACATCTGACATCGTAAACATAATCAGTTACAGGCTTGTCAAAAGGGATTTCGTACCTTACCGAGGTAAAGCGGTTTTCTTTTCTGTTGTACCTGACCAGTCCCCCCTTGGTACCTATCCAGAGATCAGCTTCTTTGTCTTCAGTTATGGCATATATCCAGTTGTTCGGGATCGAACAGCTATCATCCGGGTTATAGGTAAAAACTTCGAATTTGTATCCGTTAAACCTGTTCAGTCCGTTTTGGGTGCCTATCCAAAGAAATCCCCTTGTATCCTGAAAGATACAGTTAACGACACTCTGCGAAAGGCCATCTCCGATTGAGTATCCTGTAAAATAGAACTGCTGTGCCATCGTTGTTGAAATGGCAGCCAGAAGCAGGATAACGGTTAACACAGACCTGATTTTCATTTCCAGCTGATGATTATGGGGTTTTCCCGGAAATTGTTGTTGCTTGCAGTTCAGTGCATAGAAGAACAGTCAGCAAACGCCTTCAGCATATAAACTCAAATATACAAAATATTTATAAGTGTTTCAAGCTGAACGGATAAAAGATAATATTGAATCACTCCGTGCAATTGCTGAACCATCGAAAGGACTGATGATTAAGCTGATTTTATGCCCGGGTTCAGGATATTTCAATGAATCATTGTCAAGGCAGTTCTTTAACCGGATACGCAAAGAATACCAGGCCGGAGAGGCCTGGGGCAGGGGCTGGTGTTATCAATATCACATCCGGAAGTAAATGCTATTTTTTTCTTTTTTCTATGATGTCGAAGAAATTTTTCAGGTATGTATCGCTGACAGGTATACGCTGGTCTCTGATTTTAATGTGTTTCCGCTCTACAAAGTCGATTTTGTCGATGGCCACAAACCAGGACTTGTGAACCCGGCAGAACCTGGGCTCGTGCAGGTTTTCTTCAATACCGCGGGCGTTCATCAGGGTCATTATTCTCCTGTTTGTGGTAACGATGCGCCAGTAGTCGCCCATGCCTTCCACGTAAAGCACTTCGGAAGTGGTGATCTTTTCGATGCGGGTTTCGGTTTTAACAAAAAAATAGTCCTGCGCCTCTCCCGCGGCCTGAACATGGTTTTCAGGTTTTATGACCGGGGTGTTTTTTTCTTTGAGCATCCGTTCATAAACTTTATCAATGCCCCTGACAAACCGTTCAAATGAGATGGGTTTCAGCAGATAGTCAGCCACGTCGAGTTCGAAACCCTGCAGGGCATAATTGTCATAAGCCGTGGTAAGGATTACATAGGGCTTTGTCTTCAGGGCATTGAGCAGCTGTATGCCGGTAAGGTCCTCCATCTGTATATCCAGCAGTAAAAGGTCCACACTGTTGTTGCGGAGGTATTCAAGCGTTTCCAGCGCATTGTCAAAAGTGCATTTCAGTTCAAGGAAGGGTACTTTGGCACAGTATTCCTTTAAAATATCAAGGGCCAGGGGCTCGTCATCTACGGCTATGCAGCTGATTTTCATATTAATCCATGATTTCAAGTTTGATGCTGAAAGTTTCTGCTTCTTCGGTAATCTGCAGATGATGTTTGTTGGGATATAGAAGAGCCAGCCTCTTTTTAATCAGGCTCAACCCTATGCCGCTTTCACTGCTATCCCGGGTCAATGATGTTTTCCGCAGATAATTGACCACCTCATAGGCAATGCGGTCGTTCTTCACCGCTAATCTGATCACAATAAAAGGCTGATGGGTTTTGCTGCCATGCTTAAAAGCGTTTTCAACGAATGAAATCAGCATCATGGGTGCAATGGTCCTGCCTTCGGTATTGCCTTCAATCGTAAATGAAACGGACTCCGGATGCCTGATCCGCAGTTTCTGCAATTCGATGAAACTCCTGAGGTATTCAATTTCTTTGTCAAGCGGAACCCTGTCACCTGTTGCGTCATAGAGCATATACCGCATGATGGACGACAGTTTCATAACGGCCGGGGGCGCTTCGTCCGACTTTTTGTAGACCAACGAATAAATGTTATTGAGTGTATTAAACAGGAAATGCGGATTGATCTGGGACCTGAGCAGGGCCAGCTCTCCCGCCTGCTGTTGTTTGATCAGTTCATCCCTGAGTTTCTGTGCTTCAAACGAACGGATCATAAACCAAATCAACACTGCATAAATTCCTGTGATAATCACCAGCCGGAGGTTATTCCAGAAGTACGCCCATTCGAAAACCAGCTCCTCCTGCGGCATACTGCTGAAAAATTTCCAGGATATAAACTCCAGCGGCGTCCTGAATCCCGATAACAGCGCGATAATAATCAATCCCGAGCATGCAGCGGCAAGCCGGTTCTTATATTTCATCAGATACGGGAATGCGAAATAGATGGTGTAAAAAGTGACAACATTTAATAGCAATGACAAAATAACCTCGAAAAGATACTGATGATTCTCCAGGAAAGATTTGTCCACCTTCCCGATGTACATGGGGAAGAGAGCCTGATTGATGATGTAGAACCAGTAAAAAAGATGGATCAGCAGCACATGTTTTCTCTTCATCGCTTTTATAGGTTGCTGTGATTTACTTACTCAAATATACGCAAAATAAGGGAATTCAGGTTGTTGTGAAATGATCAAATCGATGAAACCGGTAGAACAGACGGTAAAATAAATGGCGGATTCTGTGAAGTGTCACCCTGGTCAAACGGACCCGGTGAATAAATCCAAAATCTTTGTTTTCCGGCCGGGGAGCGGGTTGAATTAAAGTCAACTGATTTTTAATGCATTGCCTTCGTTGCAACGCCGGCAGGCAGGGCAAACGCATCTAAATATTTTTACATTTAAGTGATTGAATATCAATGGTTTAATTTGTTTTTACTGAATTAAAAGTTTATATTTGCCTGATAATCAGACTAATATAAACGTATGCAAGAAAATGGATTAATGTCTTATTTTTCGGACATGAAAGACCCGAGAATTGAAAGAACCAAACGTCACCTGATGAACGATATACTTTTTATATCCATTGCGGCTGTTTTAAGTGGAGTTGAATCATGGGACGAAATGGAACTGTATGGAAAGAATAAGCAGCAATGGCTTTCAACCATTCTTGAATTACCTAACGGAATACCCTCACATGACACATTCAATCGCTTTTTTGCTGCTTTAGATCCAGATGAATTTGAAAGCAGGTTTTTGAAATGGGTTGCCTCTTTGGTCGACACAACCTCAGGAGAAACAATTCATATTGATGGAAAAACGATGAGAGGTTCGCGCAAGCAAGGTTGCAAATCGGCAACCCATATAGTCAGTGCCTGGGCCGACCAAAATGAGCTTATACTTGGGCAGATAAAGGTGGAAGATAAGTCAAACGAGATCACGGCAATACCATTGCTTTTAGATTCCTTGTTAATAAAAGGGAGTACGGTAACCATTGATGCAATGGGCTGTCAAAAATCAATAGCAAGACAAATCGTCAAAAAACAAGCTGACTATGTTCTGTCTGTTAAAGATAATCAACCTGAATTACTGGAAGAAATAGTAGATAGCTTCAGAATGTTACCAATAAATGACTATTATGAGGAAGTAGATTATGGTCATGGCCGTATTGAGAACCGCAAATGTTCTATAATCACAGACCTTAGTTTAATGTTTTGTAGCAACAAATGGGCCGGACTGAAATCAGTAGTGAAAATCGAACGTGAAAGAATTTTTAAAGCAACTGGTAAAGTTGAAAAGGATATCAACTATTACATCAGTACTTTGACAAAAGCACCCATAATTGGAAAAAGTGCCAGAAAGCACTGGGGAATTGAAAATAAAGTGCATTGGGTATTAGATGTGGCATTTGGAGAAGATCTTAGCAGGAAAAGGGATAGAAATGCAGCTCAAAATTTCTCATCTCTTAACAGAATCGCAATTAACCTTCTCAAAAAGAACAACTTAAAAGTCGGCATAAAAAGCAGACGCAAAATTTGTGGTTGGGATAATGAATTCCTTTTAAAAACCCTTAAAAATTAGATGCGTTTGCCCTGCGCCGGCAGGTGCGGGCAGCGTAAAATCAATAATGTAATTGTATCTTTGCAATAAAGATCCGTCATTTATGCCCGACCTGCAGAAAGAGATTCCGGCTTACCTGATGCTGAAAAGCAATATTGTCAGACTGATTCTCTTTACGGCCTTCTTTGCACTTATTTTCATCAATGTTTACGCGCCTTTCGGAGTTGATGTATGGTTTCACACCACGCGCTGGCAGCTATTGCTCTATTCCAGTGTAATTACACTGACCGGGGTGCTGGTGGTGGTGATCAGCCGCATCATTATGTATTATACGCGCAGGACAAAGCTGCTCAGACTCTGGCAATACCTGGTATGGGTGCTTGCCGAGGTATTTTTCATGGGATTGTTTTATACCCTTTATCAGAAGCTGATTTTGCATGACCCAAGGTTTTTTCCTGACCTGCTGACATTGTCGGTTCAGAATACCGCCCTTGTGCTGCTGCTGCCATACAGTGTGCTCTGGCTTTACTTTTCGTGGGAGGATAAAAAGACCAGGCTTGAAAAGATCAGGAAAGAAGGGACTCCTGACGGGCCGGTAAAGGGGATGGTTCACTTTTGCGATGAAAGGGGCGGGCTTCGCTTTTCGCTGAAGGCGGAAAATCTTTTATACCTTGAAGCGGCTGATAATTACGTTTATATCCATTATCTCGACAACGGCAAACTCAGCCGGCATCTGCTCCGCAGTAATCTAAAAAGGCTGGAAGGGGAATTGCATGATACCGCCCTGATACGCTGCCACCGCTCCTATATGGTCAACAGTGAAAAGGTGAGCCTGATCCGTCGTGAAAAGGAGGGCCTCCGCTTAGAAATGGAGGGCATTGCCAATCTGTCCCTTCCTGTTACTCCTACTTATGCCACGCTGGTCATTGGCGCCCTTACCCAAAATAGAAATTAAACTTTCCGGAAACCGGATTATCCGTTAAGCTTTTATAAATTTCATTGCTGGTTTCTTGTAAATCACCTTGTTTGATCGTATATTTAGCATGGAATTTTGAAATATATGCCGATATGGAAAAGCCATCAATCATTGAACGTTTTGGCGGTCTGGTAAAGGAAGAATCACTTACCTGTCTGGATGATAAAAGCATGATGCCCCATGCCTGCATGCTGGAGGCCATCGCCCCGTTTTCAGGATATTATAACGACGTGAGGGGCGCCATGAAACCGATATATCTCTTTCTTGTTCTGGATGGGCATTACCCGCTTGAGAAAATTATCCGTGCAACATTGGCAATCCATCTGAAAATCAAAAAGCCCTTCGATGCGGCGGCAGGCAGTGTAACGTTGTTCGGTCATACCTGCGAGGTGATCAGGATACGCGACCTTAAACACTTTGATGATATCCGTGAACTCCAGGTACTTTACGCGGAGCATGGGTTTAATTACAGGAAAAAAATGAGAAAAATCAGCAATGATAAAGGAATTATCAAGCTGAGGAAGTTTTTCTACCTGGAACCTGCCGGCGATGGACTTTATATTGACAGGGCCCAGCCGCATCACGCCTACTTCACCATCCCAAGGGCATTGGAGTTCGAAGAGTTCCGCGAAGTGACGAAAGAGGCCAAGTATGATACAGGGATTCTCTATTTTGATGCAGCCTACGCCTGGTTCTATGAAGATAAGGGCATCAAGGAGATGGTCAGGGTGTACCGTGAGAACCTGACCCTGGATAAGCTGAAAGCCATCCGTGACCGCTATCTGACTGTTATGAAGTAATTTCCGGAAAACCTGATGATTTTAACATTGACTTAAAAGAAATGATCTGAAAGGGATTCCGGGTTTTGTCAGATAAATGTTCTGATCATTTATCAATTAACAGATTTTTTCAAAGGGCAGGCTTAACGACTTTACTTTCCGGTCTAAACCCGGCTTAAACGCTGTTTTTTACTTTTCACCTGTTATTCCGGGCTGTTCAATGGATTTTCGTTTTACAAAGCCCGGATTCCTCTTTACTTTGCAAGAGAATTTATGGTGAATATCCGTTGATCCCGAGTTTATTCATTTACAGGCCGGGGTACTGATTGTCGCAGTATCACAAACGCTGGTATGATTTTCCGGCATGTGGGTTTAGGGATTCAGCACCATGCTAAGAATTGGGATAATGATCAGAATATCAAATATATACACAACAATCTTACACCTATGAAAACAGCAGTTGTTTACCGC
>CAZDBX010000047.1:0-16741 GCA_964503805.1 uncultured Lentimicrobium sp.
GTTGTAACTTGATAGGAAATCGCTTCGAAATGCCAAACGTTTCATATTTGTAACCGGAGTCTTACAACGGAAAATGAAACCATAAAACCCGGGTAGCTGCAGAGAAATGATTAATATAGAAAAGATTACCAAAAACAAGAAACAGTTTCTTGACTTATTGTTGCTGGCCGACGAACAGGAAGATATGATTGACAGGTATTTGCCGGATGGCGACCTGTTTGCATTGTATGACGGCGATCTGAAAAGTGTTTGCGTGGTGGTGCCGGTAAACAGCGATACCTGCGAGCTGAAAAATATAGCGACCTATGTTAAATATCAGGGCAAAGGATATGGCCACGCATTGATCAGGTATATTGCCGATTACTACAAAAATGATTACAAAGCCATGCTTGTCGGGACAGGCGAAACGCCGACCATACTGTCGTTTTATAAAAGCTGCGGATTTGAAATGTCACACCGGGTAAAGAACTTTTTTACAGACAATTACGACCATCCCATGTTTGAGGGCGATATACAACTTGTGGATATGATTTATCTTAAAAAGGATTTACAGGGATAGCAGGTATTTATCACAGACGATATAAATCTGATGAAGAAATAAGGTTCACCGCCCCGGACCAGGAACCTATGCGCGCTGCAACACCCCGGCTTCAGCCGGCAACATTTCCCGCCGCCGGCCGTTATCATTACAGAGTTATCAATTATATGAATTATGGATGGAAGAAACCGGATACAGTATGCGCTCACGGCGCTGGTGATGTTAACGCTCTGTGCCTGTAACACCAGGGAAGACATTTCGAAATATGCGCCCGTCGAAATTTATGCTGACGACACCCTCCTTCAGCGGATTGATGACAAAAGGGCGATGATTGTCATCGCGCACGACGATGATATGTGTGGCATGGCCGGAACCATATCATTGCTCAATCAGCAGGGCTGGGAGATTGCCGTGGTCAGTTTTTCGCAGTCGCCGGAGCGCAATGCGGCGCAGATACTGGCTTGCCGCGATATCCTGGATACCGTGATGTTTGTGGATCTGAAACCCGGACAGTACAGAAACGACCTCGATTCGGTGGAAAATGCCTATTACGCGATGCCCCGGGAGAAGTTTGAGGCTGTTTTCAACCGGGCGCTTATTGAGGCGGAATATATCCGGTGTATCCGGGCATTCAATCCTTCTGTTATTTTTACCCTCGACAACGAGATGGGGGGCTATGGTCATCCGGAGCATGTTTTCATCAGCCAGATGGTTATTGATCTTGCCGCACAGCAGCGGATTGCCCCCGCCTGGATCTACCAGAGCGTGTATACCGATCACATGGAGCAAGCCATTATGGAACGGCATGCCGCGAGGATGAAAAGCTGGGGCTTCCCCGGGGATGAATGGGACAACGCGAAGGCAATCTATGGCGTTTCGGGCATGCCGGAACCGGACGTTCAGATCAACATCCGCAGCCAGGCCGGGCGGAAAATGGATTATCTGCGGTCGTACAACAAGCGGGAACGCGAAATCCTCGATTTTTTCATTCCCTTTTTTGAAGCATATCCTGCCGAAGAGTATTTTATGGTATTCGACAGGGAGTTTTTCAGGGTTATCAAAGTGTAAGGCGGGTATCATTACCGCGATGAAGGCAGGCCCGGGCAGGGCTGGTGCGGGTGTTATTTTTCGTTTATTATCATTTTTTAGTATCAGGGAAATTCAATTAATGCATATATTTACTCGTTGGCAACAAGTGTAAATGGACAGCGACACGACAGACAATAATGAACTAACAATTTAAAAGAGTAAAAATTGCAAAATTAAAAATGAAAGAGAAAGCGAAATGGACACGTATCATTTACATCATTGGCGTTATTGCTTTGGTAATTGGCGTACTTGATCCTTTAGAAGGATCTGTTGTAATTACAGTTGGCTGTGCATTTATTGCATTATCAACATACCTGACAAAAGATCGGTATTGGAGAATATTTCTTACATCACTGATAATGATTGTAATTGGTGTGTTTTTTCTGTTTTATTTTTCGTCACTCGGAGGCTTTGGTGGCACGTCAACGCTATCCTGGTGGTGGGGTACGTTAATACTTCCTTATCCACTTGGATGGTTAATGTCAATCATTACATTAATTGTCAGGACTGCTAATAACTCAAAACAACAAGCCAATACCTAAGCAGAACTATTCTTTAATTATGACCTTTAAGAAAAGAACACCAGCTACCAACAAATAAGACTTAAACGCAGTCGCTGCGCTAAAGTAAAATCGCAGCCGTGACATATCTGCGACTGCCCCCGGAGAACTAGAAATCAAAGAAACCTGTGTATGAAGCAAGAAGAAGTTGACAAACTGAGAAATCAACTTTCCGTTGAAGCGAAAAACGGCATCGACTTCACAGTGGCTGCAACCGCAATATGGGCGGCAATCGCTTTTATCTGGACGCTGAAAACGGACGCCTATACCAGATCGGTTCTGGTATTTTTTGCCGGCGGAGCTATGCTTCCGCTTGCGTTACTGCTTTCCCGGGTATTTAAAACGAACTGGAAAAATAAAAGCAATCCTCTCCAGCCACTGGGCTTGTGGCTGAATTTCGCCCAGTTATTCTACTTTCCCTTTCTGATTTTTGTACTGATAAAGCAACCGGAATACTTCATTATGACTTACGCCATTATTACGGGTGCGCACTTTTTTCCGTATGCCTGGTTTTACAGGGCTAAATGGTATGCAATCTTTGCCGGGGCTATTTCAGCAGGTAGCTTGTTGATTGCATTGTATTCAGAAAACGGAGAGCATTTTTTAGTTGGCGTATGGACCAGCTTATGCCTGGCGGTTTTATCACTCGGGTTATTGACAGACTACAAAAGAAAGCGAAAAATTATCTTCAGCTGAAATGCAACAGTTGTCAGCGGGCTCCATCAGCCTGTTGAATCCGCTTGCCTGCACATTTCATTGCCGTACAATAAGTCCGGGATATGTTTTAACTTTGGGTTAATGAAGCGCCGCTTTTGAAAAACAGTTAAATGCCGCCTGCCATGCGCTATGCGTTAACCGGCAATCGCAGAAATCAGACAAAAGGAAAAACAATGGATCAGAAACAATGGTACGAAACATTATTTGAGAACTACGGTGAAAAATACGAAAAGGAATGTTTTGCGCAGGGAACAACCGGTGAATGTGATTTTATTGAAAAAGAAATCAGTTTTAACAAGTCGCTGAAAATCATTGATATCGGGTGCGGTACCGGCCGCCATTCCATTGAGTTGTCGAAGAGGGGCTATTCAGTAACAGGGATCGACTTATCCGGGTCGTTATTAAAAAAAGCGGGAGAAAAGGCGGAAAAAAGCGGATTGCAGATAGATTTCATCCGGCTCGATGCGCGCAATCTGCCGTTTAAAGCGCAGTTTGATATAGCCATCATGCTGTGCGAGGGCGGTTTCCCTTTGATGGAAACAGACGAGATGAATTATGAGATTCTGAAAAATGTTTCTCAATCGCTGAAGCCGAAATCAAAATTTATATTCACCACCTTAAATGGGTTATTTCCTTTGTTTCACTCCATTAACGACTTCTACGCGGAAGGCGCTGCTGAAGGGAATGCCACTTACGAAAGCAGGAATTTTGATTTAATGACCTTCAGGGATTTCAATATTACCAGGATTGAGGACGACAATGGCGTCGTAAAAGAGCTGGCCTGTAACGAAAGATATTATGTCCCGAGTGAAATCACCTGGCTGCTGAAAACGCTCGGCTTTACCCGCATTGAAATATTCGGGGCAAAGCTCGGAGCCTTTTCCCGCGAAGACAAACTTAAAACCGGTGACTTTGAAATGTTGGTGATTGCAGAAAGGTAAGATATGAAAACACTGGAGGAATGCGTAGTGATTGCCATGGATGGTACTGATACGGAACTTTTTCCTTTATTGCCATATATTCTGCAGGATATATGGGAAATCGGGGCATGCCCGGATGTCATCATCAGGCTGATGCGAAAACACTGCAGCAACCCGGCCGGGTTGAAAGTGCTTGACCTGGGATGCGGAAAAGGCGCCGTATCCGTAAAAGTATCCATGGAACTCGGGTGTTACTGCTATGGGATAGATGCGGTTGCTGAGTTTATTGCCTTTGCGGAACAGAAGGCGGCTGAATATGAAGTAAGTCACCTCTGCACCTTCGAAACAGGAGATATCCGGGAGAAAGTGAAAAACCTGCAGGGTTTTGATGTGGTCATACTCGGGGCCATCGGTCCTGTTTTCGGCGATTATTTTTCAACCCTTTCAATTCTGGGAAACTGCATTCATGAAAACGGAATTTTCATCATTGACGACGGATATATTGATGATGACAGCGATTTTAACCATCCCCTGATCTTCAGGAAAGCCGACATTCTGCAGCAGATAGAAAAATCGGGCATGTGCCTTGTTGAAGATGCTATCATAAGCAGGGATGATATCAAAGAATCAGACGATTACATTTTTGGTCATCTTAAAAAGAGATGCAGTGAGCTGATCGAAAGATTTCCGGATAAAGAGGGCCTGCTGCTTGACTATGTTAACAGGCAGGAAGTTGAGAATGGCGTGCTCGAAAATAAAATCACCTGCTCAACAATGGTGATCAGGAAGAAAGTGGAATTGGTTGTATGATTTCAGCATTGAGGCTGTAATGCGAAGTGTCTGGTTAATTACTCTGCGATCCTGCCGGAACGGTTTGTCAGGTTCTTCGGCCGGATGATGGTATTTGTGATGCCGTAAGAGCATGCCTGCTGAAACGCTCTGCTGTCGTCGGGCAGGGGGGGCAACCGACGGCGGGTGCGGGGCATTTTCTATTTCCATCCACAGTCGCGGAATCTGACTTAAATGCTGTCCGAAAATTCATAACAAGCGGTTGTCTTTTTTTCTGATGCGCTTAAATTTGTAAAACTTTTCAGGGGAACCCTTAAACGTTATATCCATGCAACCCTGTGCAGTGCCCGGCATTCAATTTCCTGATCACCGGGAATGTCATCCGAAAATGTTGTATTAACATAATTGTCTTATGAAAAAAATCAACAGAACAGCACTCTTTCTGATGCTTACGTTTGTGATCAGTTTTTCGTTGGCGGGACTTTATAAATTATTCGGTGGGCAGTACGACAGCAATCTCAGCAGAACCATCCTGGGTGTTACTTACATGTTTATTCCGATGATATGCGTTATCATCGTTGAGAAAGTGATTCATAAAGAGCCCTTAAAGGCAAATCTGCTGATCTCGTTCAGGATCAATCGCTGGTTTTTTTTCGCCTGGCTGATTATGCCCGTAATCAGTCTTTTGACTTTCGGCGTTAGTTTATTGTTACCCGGTGTTTCATTCAGCCCTGAGATGAGCGGGATGGTGAAGCGGTTTGAAGAGATGTTAACCCCGGAGCAGATAGAACAAATGAAAAACTCCATGGAAGCGCTTCCGGTTCATCCGGTCTGGATTTCGCTGGCGCAGGGGCTTGTTGCAGGTGCGACAGTCAACGCCATTGCGGGTTTTGGAGAGGAGCTGGGCTGGAGGGGGTTTCTGCTTAAAGCGTTTAAGGAGATGAATTTTTTGAAAGCATCTGTTGTCATCGGGTTTATCTGGGGCATCTGGCATGCACCGATTATACTGATGGGGCATAACTATCCGCAGCATCCTGAATCCGGTGTACTGATGATGATCGTCTGGTGCATACTGCTCACACCGCTCTTTCTTTACATTACCGTCAAATCAAAATCCGTTATTGCCGCGGCCATTATGCACGGCACCTTAAATGCCACCGCAGGCATCGCGATAATGATCATTGACGGAGGCAACGATCTGACGGTAGGCATGACGGGCCTGGCCGGTTTTATTGCCTTGTCCGTTGTTCTGGTGCTGCTGTATTTTTATGACACTTTTATCAGCAGGGAAAGGATTCTGACCGGCAGGCTGGGTGCCGGGCTTTGAAAAGGATTATCTGCGGTCGTAAAACAAGCGGGAACGCGAAATCCTGGATTTTTTCATTCCTTTTTTTGAAGTATACCCTGCAGAAGCGTATTTCTCTGTATTCGACAGGGAGTTTTTCAGGGTTATCAAAGTGTAAGGCGCGCATCATTACCGCGATGAAGGCAGGCCCGGGCGGCAGCGGATGCGGGTGTTATTTTTCGTTTATCATCATTTTTTAGTGTCAGGGAAATCCAATTAGTGCATATATTTACTCGTTGTAAGCAAGCTGAAAAGAAACATTCTGTAAAGTGACAGGGACATTTAAAATACAAAAGGATAAAGTTAAATCGAGAGTGTATCAGGACTTAAAACGAGTTTCGTTGATTGCTTTTTTTTCTATGATTTTTCCTTCGATTATGATTGCAATCATGATTCCAAAGGAAGATTTGGAAATTTACTTATTGGTTATTCCTTTGATTTTTTCTTTGTTAATTCTTACGGGGATTGTTGCATACATATATAACTTCAAGATTGTTTATTATGAGGCGTATGAATTGACAATCTTAGAAAATGGATTGCACAAGAAAATTGACATCGATAATAATGACAAGGTAACTGGATTAAGAGCATGGGCATGGCACAATCAAAAATTATTGTCAAAGCAGCATGATACTTTAGTAGATTGGGATAAAATAAAATCTGTAAAAAGACTCAAACATGGATTATTGATTAAAGCTAGATATTCAGATTTATATGGGTATGGATTGATAGCTATTCCTGATGTTCTTGAAGATTTTAACCAGATTGAGAAATATATTGAAAACAAAATAAAAGCGAATTGAATAACAGCCAGCTTACAACAGCAAGGCTATATGCAATAAGTGTTTCAGTGGTAAATCAAGCATCCTGTACCACTCAAATTTCGGTAGCTGTGGACTGGAAAGTAGCCCGATATCTTACTGCATATAGCTGCCAACCGCTGCATGATCACTGATGCTGAAAAAGAAAACCAGGATAAATTATGGCTTCTTATTAATCAAACTTTAAGATGACCACGCGGGAAACACTCAGATACATTGCCGGCTACGTTCTTGGCGGTACAATTTTCCTTTTTCTGATCCCATTCGGTTTGTACAAACTTTCCGGTTATGACAACCTATGGACAGACCTGGATTTGTTGCAATCTGGCGCCGTACGATATATCCTGTCAGTTTGTTGCTTTTTACCCGGCGCATTCTTTATGATCTGGTCAAATATTTTTCTTTTTAAGGCCGGGAAAGGCGGTCCGGCCGAAGGGATGGGCGTCTCCGTCAGCCCCCGTACCAAAAGGCTGGTAACTACCGGTCCATACAGGTACTGCAGAAACCCTATGGTTCTCGGGGCGCTGCTTATCTATCTGGCCATCGTGATATTTCTGAATTCCCTGACTGCCCTCAGCGTTTTACTGATTTTCTTTTTTTCCGGGATCACTTACCTGAAGTTATCGGAAGAAAAGCGATTGGAAAAGGATTTTGGCGATGAATTTCTGGAATACCGTAAAAAAGTTCCGATGATATTTCCCGGAATCCGGTTCAATAAATAACCGGTGAAGAATATTCCGCCGCCGGTTTGACAATGATTTTCCGATAGCAGCAGAACCCATTATTATTTTAAATTTATTTTGTGCTTTTTGCTTGTCAATTAAATAATGACGTATTTTTGCGACATTAAAAACAAGCCATGAACAAATCAGAAAAATTTGATGAAGACCTCCGGGAACTTGCCCGGTACGCGAAGGTAATTTCCCATCCGGCCAGGCTGGCAATTATAAAATATCTGGCCAATACAAGATCCTGTATTTCGGGTGATATTTCCGATAGCCTGCCCCTGGGCAGGTCAACGGTTTCGCAGCACCTGAAAGCGTTGCGCGATGCCGGACTGATTCACGGAGAGATTGACGGACTGAAAATCAACTATTGCCTCTGCTCCGGCGGAATTGAAAAATTCATGGCGCTTTTTTCCGGATTTTTTGAGCCGGTGAAAACCAATGGATTTGACTGTGAAATTAAGTAGCACTGAATCAGTCATTTAATCTAAAGCTTTATTATGAAGATTCTGATACTTTGCACCGGCAACTCCTGCCGTTCGCAGATGGCCCACGGTTTTCTGCAGTCTTTTGATCCATCCCTTACGGTACGTTCTGCAGGCACCGAAGCTTCGGGCCACCTCAACCCCAAAGCCGTTGAAGTGATGAAAGAGATTGGCATCGATATCAGCCACCACACTTCCGAATCCGTTGATCTGTATCTCGGCGGGGAGTGGGATTATGTAATCACCGTTTGCGGCGGCGCCAATGAGGCCTGTCCGGCATTTACGGGCAAGGTAAAGCACCGGCTGCACCTGGGGTTTGATGATCCTTCGCATGCGGTCGGTACCCCTGAGTTTATTCAGGGTGAATATATCCGGGTCCGCAACGGGATCAGGGAAGGGTTTTGGAAATTATACAATGAGCAAATAAAACAGGCACAATGAAAAACGAAGAATTGAAGAACATAGTAAAAGAAAAATACAGCGAAATCGCCCTGCAGTCCAAACATGAAAATGAAACTTCATGTTGTGGATCAGGAGGATGCTGTTCAGATGTGGACTATTCCATCTTCAGCGAAAGTTATACGCATTTGCAGGGCTACAATCCGGACGCTGACCTGGGGCTTGGTTGCGGTATCCCGACGGAATTCGCGCAGATCCGTGAAGGCGACACGGTAATCGACCTGGGCTCGGGCGCCGGAAACGACTGTTTTGTAGCCCGTTCACTGGTGGGAGCTTCAGGTAAAGTTATCGGAATTGACTTCACTGAAGCCATGATTGAAAAAGCGCGCGGAAATGCTTTAAAGCTGGGATATAACAATGTAGAATTCCGTTTGGGAGACATTGAAAAAATGCCTGTGACCGCCAACAAGGCAGATGTAATCATCAGCAATTGTGTGCTTAACCTTGTTCCGGATAAGGTGAAAGCCTTCAGCGGGATTTTCAGGGTTCTGAAACCCGGCGGTCATATTTCAGTATCGGATGTGGTGCTGAAAGGCGAACTTCCCGAAAATTTTTTACAGGCAGCGGAAATGTATGCGGGTTGTGTTTCGGGCGCCATTCAGATGAACGATTACCTTGAAATCATGAAAAACTGCGGACTGGAAAATATACTGGTTCAGAAGGATAAGATCATTTCAATTCCGGATGAAATCCTGCTCAACTACCTGAACCCGGATGAACTTGAAAGTTTCAAGGCTTCGGGAACCGGTATATTCAGCATTACAGTTTACGCTGAAAAGCCTTTTATTTCACCGGGATGTGGGTGCGGTTGCAGCTGTTGAATCAGAGGATGAGTTGATTTGAGGATGAGTTGATTTGAGGATGTGATGATTTGAGGATGTTGCTGATTATCTGCATCCAATGAATGTTTTGGGTGGAATGACGGATGAAATTTTATTCAACATCTAACACTTATATATGCTATGAAAGAGGAAAAAGAAAACCTGATTTTGAAACTCACTTTTGAGTTTTCTATCAAAATTATTGAATATTGCGAACGGCTGGATGCAGTCAGGAAGTTTGCCTTGTCAAATCAGTTATTTAAAGCCGGAACTGCCATCGGAGCCAATGCCAGTGAAGCGCAGAATGCAGAAAGCAATGCTGACTTTATTCATAAATTCAAAATGGCGGCGAAGGAAATGAATGAAACAGATTATTGGCTGAAGTTATGCAGATTCTCCGACTTATTGCCTGATCCGGGCGATCTGCCCGAACACCTTGAATCAATTAAGAAAGTAATCAACAAGATAATTTCCACTTCCAAAGCCCGCTGATCCTGTTTTTAAGAACGTCTGTCCGGGTTTTAATGGCTCAACTGCATGTAATTATCTGCAAAAATGAGGCGCTCAAAAAGCACTTTTTTTCAATAAACCAGCTCATCTCCTAATCCCCTAATCCCCTAATCCCCTAATCTCCTAATCACCTAATCACCTAATCACCTAATCAAAACAATGCCTTCACAACCAAAACTCAAATTCTTAGACAGGTACCTTACCCTGTGGATTTTTCTCGCCATGTTTCTTGGCGTGTTTTCAGGATATTTCTTTCCGTCCATTGCTTCCTTCTGGGATTCGCTGAAAGCTTCTCCTGAGAGTACAACCAATATTCCCATTGCCATCGGGCTGATACTCATGATGTATCCGCCACTGGCCAAGGTGAAGTACGAGGAGCTTGGCGACGTGTTCCGCAATGTGAAAGTGTTGACTTTATCACTGATTCAAAACTGGATTATCGGGCCGGTGCTGATGTTTCTGCTGGCAGTGGTCCTTTTTAAGCTGTTCCCCGGCGAAAACAATGCCAACCTGCCCTATGTATATGGCATTATCCTGATCGGCCTGGCGCGCTGCATTGCCATGGTCATCGTGTGGAACGACCTGGCCAGGGGTGATACCCAGTATGCGGCAGGCCTGGTGGCTTTCAATTCCATATTTCAGGTGCTGTTTTTCTCGGTGTATGCATGGTTCTTTATAGCGGTGTTGCCCGGCTGGTTTGGAATTCCTGTCAGTGATGCCGTTGAAAGCATCACCATTGGACAGATTGCCGAAAGTGTTTTTATTTATCTGGGTATCCCGTTTATCGCCGGGTTTCTTACACGGTTTATCCTGATCCGCGTAAAGAATAAAGAATGGTATCACCGGGTTTTTATTCCGAAGATAAGCCCCCTCACCCTGATTGCCCTGCTGTTTACCATAGTGGTAATGTTTTCGCTCAAAGGCGAATACATAGTTAAAATCCCGTTTGATGTAGTGCTTATCGCTGTTCCTTTGCTGATCTACTTTGTGGTGATGTTCTTTGTTTCATTTTTCATGAGCAGGAAAGTCGGAGCCAATTATGAGCAGTCAGCTACCCTGTCGTTTACCGCGGCCAGCAATAACTTTGAGTTGGCGATTGCGGTGGCCATCGCGGTATTCGGTATCAACTCCGGTGAGGCATTCGCGGCGGTTATCGGCCCGCTGGTGGAAGTGCCGGTGATGATCGCGCTGGTGGGTGCAGCGCTCCGGTTTAAAAGAAAAATGCGATGGTGATATCTTAACATGAATATATGTAACTTTGCAGCTTAAAATTTCAATTATGTCCGAAATACTCAAACTTCAGCCCGCCGAGGCCTACCAGAAGGTGTCCGAAGGCGCTGTTTTCATTGATATCATTGACGAAGAGGGATTCAGTGTGGTGGCTTACGACGGGGTGGAATCCACCCAGGTAACCCTGCTTCAGTTGCTTGAGAAGTTGCAGTGGATGGAAAAAGAGCCTTACTATATCGCCGGAGGATTTGATGAAGCCACAGGCTTCAAGGCTGCGAATCTTCTACACCATCAGGGATTTGAAAATGTAGGCTACATTGCCGGCGGTGTGCAGGCCTGGTTTCAGGATGGTTTTCCGGTGAAGTACAACGTCAACGGTGGATGTGGCACCGGCGATTGCAGCAGCGGGAGTTGCGGAACCGGTTTTGATGAGGAAGACGGCATGGGCGGTTGCGGCGGTTGCTCCTGTGGTCACTGAGTCCGGGCCCGCCCCGGCATTTTTTACGGTACTGGAAAATCAGGCTGAAATTTCTGATTCTGAATCTTGATAATAAGAAGCCTGGAGGATGTCCTGCTTCACAGCGTTTCTTTTAGCATTTCAGGTGATTATATCCTGGTTGGATCCGGCAGGAAAATATAATTTTCTCACCAATAAAAGCATTCCGGTTTTCCATAAAGGTCAGATTCCCTGCAGCTATCTGTCAGATCCCAAGTTCCACCTGGAAGACCAGCAACAGGTTGTTTTTGTCCGCAGTCAGGTTAAGGTGTGACTGTTGGTTGCGGTACCCCACAAATCCCTGAAATTTCGTCAGGTGTTTTCTTACATACTTATTGACTCCCAGGATATAGTAACTGTCACGCATGGATAAATTCCGGATTTCATGATCCGGATTAACCACGGAATAACGGGCGGCGATTTCCCAGTAATTGGGAAAACAATAGCTAAGTTGTGTATTGATTCCATGTCCGGTTACTACATGAACCGACATGGATGAATCGGCGGGATTATAGGTTAAAGCAGAATTATCCGTTTTTCTGCTGATGTATTCCGAGTAGAGCGCCCACCCCCGGTATTTCATAATGATATCCGCGAAAAGGGATTGCAGGTCCCTGCTTTCATAGAGGTCGCTTCCTGTGGTACCACGGGTACGTCTGGCCTTCTGATTCAGGGCATAGCCGGCTGCTAATCCGATTTTTGGGGTATTTTCAAATTCCAGGTCTCCTTCCGTGAAATCGCCATCCTTTTTAAAGCGGCCAAGGGGAAGCAATTCTATTCTTCCGGTATACATCAGGCCATTGTCGGTTCTCAGCTGATTCCTGCCGTCGCCGGTTGATACTGCACCTTTCAGGTTGTAATGTATGCCTCCCAGTTTGTTGCTGTAATAGGCAAACAGCCCGAAGTCACGATCGAGGGTGAAATTGGCATTTACATTGGAACGATCGTAAAACTGCTGCTGCCCGCTGGAAATTATCCGTTGCCGGTTTCCCGGAAGTTTTCCCTGCCCGAAACCAAGATAGAATTTCTGGTTAATATGGTAATAAACCATCGCATCCCTGACTAAATTTGGCACGCGTGTATTGTCCCAGTCCTGATCGCCCCTCGAAAAAGACAATTGCAGGTAGTAGGTCAGTTTCGGCCCGAGGATATATCCGTCGAAACGCAACCTTAGCCGGCTCACCCTGGCTTCAATATCCTCAAGATTCAGGTCTTCATTGAAGTTCATCGCTACCCGGTTCTGCATCCTTAACCGCAGATTAACTCCGAAAGTGCTGTCCGGGGCGTTGAATCCCAATCCTTTGCGGAATGAGATCATGGCACGTTCATCCACTTCGGTCTGCGCGACAAGGCTTGAATAACCGAAAAGTGATAATGCGGTGAGGATCAAAAGTCGTTTTATCATCATTGATGAGTTGGAAAGCGTGACAAAAATAGATAATGCAGGCTATTTAACACCGGATGATTTAAAAGGTTTAATGATTCTGAGTAAAGCCATGATGAATAGTCTTCAAACCGGGTTTTGTCAGTTTGTCCGGTCTTCAGGCAGGCCTGTTCTCCTTAATGAAAGCAATCTGCAGCCGGATAAACAATGACCCGGCAAGTCGCGCTGGACTTGCCGGGTCACGGTATCTGCTGATACGGTCAGATGTTGCCTGCTTAATTGTAAGTAGGCAGGAAAGAATGGTTTTTCGAATACTCCATCATCTGGCCGGTGTAATCGTCCGGATATTCAACTTTTACATCCACGATTTTTCCGTTTTCCGTAACCGGTACAAAAACCGGATTGATAAAGCCTCCGTAAGGTGCAAGATTTAGTTTGGCAAATCGTCCGAGAATTTCGCTGTGCAATTGCTGGTCAACCTGAACGGCATATTTTTCAATCAGTTCACGGCCGGCAGCATAATCTCCTTCCGATTTGATTCTTTGAATTTCGGCAAGCATTCTTCCGAAAGTCTCTCTGAGCGCCTGATAATCATTTACTTTCACGTAAGTTTTACCGTCGCGTTCAAATTTCTCAATTACATTTTTGTCCTTACCAAGGTCATAGCTCCAGGCGGCTATCAGCTGGCGGCAACGCATATGTGCCTGTTCAATGGTCTTTCCGGGCTCTATGCGGGTAAGCTGGGTAAGCATGCCGTTGCGGATGTAACTGTTGTATTCGGCTTTGTAAACGCCTTCATTGTCGTATAGCCCAAGTTCCATCAGTTTGGGATCGGCAATGTAATAAAGTGCGAAAAGGTCGGCGCGTGCTTCTTCAAGGGGAGATCCGTAGTTTTTCAGTTCATCGCCGCGGGTGCCGGGCAGCAACTGCCCCGAACCATGGCCAAGGCACTCGTGCAGATCGGTATGCAGATTTGAGGCGAGGCTGCCGTAATTTTTTGAAAGTTCAATTTCTTCGGCTGAAGCTGCAAATTCCTCAATCATTCCGTTGCCGATGGCAGCCTGATCGTAAGCATAGGTTATGTTTTCAATGGTTACTGATTTCGAGCCGTGTTCCTTCCTGATCCAGTCTGCATTCGGCAGGTTGATGCCAATGGGGGTTGAGGGATAGCAGTCGCCGCCAAGTTGGGCAGCAGTGATTACCTTGGCTGAAACACCCTTTACTTCGGCTTTTTTGAATTTCGGCTCCACCGGAGAGTGATCTTCAAACCATTGTGCATTGGCGCTGATGGTCTCAGCCCGTTGTGTGGCTTTTATGTCTTTGAAATTTACCACGCTTTCCCAGGTGGCTTTCAGGCCCATGGGGTCGCCGTAGTTTTCGATAAATCCGTTTACAAAATCAATATGCGAATCCAGATCCTTTACCCAAAGCACATTGTATTCGTCCCAGATGCCGAGGTCGCCGGTTTCATAATATTTTACCAGCGATTCGATTACCGCCTGCTGGTGTTCATTTTCAGCAACTTCAGCGGCTTTTTCAAGCCAGTAAACGATCTGCTGAATGGCCTCGCTGTACAAACCGCCCATTTTGTAAACCTCTTCGGTAATTACGCCGTTTTTCTTTACCAGTTTGCTGTTCAGTCCGAACGAAACCAGGGTGTCGGCCCCGTTAATCACTGCATTGTTTTTCAGGCCTGCATAAAAAGCTTCGGCCTCCTTTTCGGTAACGCCCTCGTAAAAATTGCAGGCTGAATTCAGCAGCAGGTCTTTTCCGGCTTCCTGACTCACGGCTTTGGGCGCGATGGACGGATCGAAGATTACCGGGACGATCTCAGCAATGAAACTTTCCATATCCTGTCCTTCACGCAGGGGGAACCTGCCCTGAGAGGTTTCACGGATCAGCGATGTGAAATATTCAGGGCTGACTTCCGGAAAAAATTTGTCTTTGGAGTAATGGTTATGGATGCCGTTGCTGAACCATACCCGTTTGGTATAAACCATAAAATTCCTGAAACCGTCGCTTTCGCGATCGCCGGGGTAGTGCTCCACAATATTCTCGAGGGTGCGCCGGATGGCCAGGTTGTATTTGTAGTTCTGATCAAACAGAATGTCGCGGCCGGCAATGGCTGCCTGACTGAGATAATACACCAGTTCTTTCTGTTTGGGCGTAAGTTCATCAAATCCGGGAACCTGGTAACGCATGATTTTCAGGTCGGCGAACTGCTCCAGCAGAAACCTGAAATCCTGCTGCGGGGTCTCCTCTTTGGGGCCCTGGATACAGGCCGTAAAAACAAGGCTCATGGCAATGGTGGTTAGTAAAACAAGCTTTTTCATAAACAGGGTTTTGTTGAAATGGTTAATTCCGTTCATTGATATTTTTAATGATACCTCCGGAGTAAACCGGGATCACATCAGATATACCGGTTTTCACCGTATAGTCGGGGAGCGGGTCAACGCCCAACGACAGCAATCGCTGGTAGTGACTGCTGCCTGTCAGCGCTTCTTTAAGGTTGAGCCTGTGGCGGTTCCAGTATTCGATGGCAAACATGGCTTCATCGCCGGGCGTGGTCCAGGCGCCGCTTTTCAGGAGCATTTCTGCCAGCGCTCCGGCGCAAAGGGTGTCTTCGGCGCTGAACAGATTTTTCCATCCCGAGCAAAGGATGACCACATTTTCGTTGCGGGTGCCAAGCCAATCAGAAATTGCCGGCAGGTTGGCAAAAGCGGCGGCGGCTACCGGTCCGTTACCGGCCGCCATGGTCATTGCCCCGGTGCCGTTGGTTGTGGAATAAACGATTATTTTACCCTTGATTTCAGGAGTTCTGAAGTCTGCCGCAGAATTCCCGTAATCAGCAAAAGGCAGCCGTAAACCGTCGCGTTCAGCGGCAACAGGATACCCCTGTTTGCTGAGATTTTCTGCTTCGCTCAGCGAAGCGACCGGGATTACCGCAGAAACCCCGTTTTCGAAGGCAGCTATCAGCGATGTGGTAAACCGCAGGATGTCAATCACCACGGTGATATGCTTTCCGCTTATGTTTCTGTGCGGGTAAAGTGCAGGGCTTAAGCTTACTTCCAGGTTCCTGACCATGATTGAAGGTGATTGAATGAAAAAGACCCGCAAACCTTGCCGGTATGCGGGTCTTCCAGGTTTGTTTTGGTTAACCTTTATAAAAAGGTAGTTTCACTACTTTGGCTTTCAGTGACTTATCGCGGATGCTGATAAAAATTTCAGTATCGGCTTTGGCAAATGCCGCGGGTACATAACCCATTCCAATGGCAATTTTTAGCGACGGAGCCTGTGTGCCTGAGGTTACTTCACCAATGGTGTTGCCTTCAGCATCAAGAATGGGATAGTGCTGGCGGGGAATTCCCTTGTCAATCATCTCAAATCCGACCAGTTTGCGGGTAACGCCTTCGGTTTTCTGTTTCAGCAGGGCGGCTTTGTTGATGAAGTCCTTTTCGTCGGTGAATTTGGTGATCCATCCAAGCCCGGCTTCAATGGGGGAGGTGGTATCGTTGATGTCGTTGCCATAGAGGCAGAATCCCATCTCGAGGCGGAGGGTGTCGCGGGCGCCGAGGCCGATGGGTTTAATGCCGAATTCAGCACCTGCCGCGAAAACTGCTTCCCAGATTTTCGGAGCATCTTCATTGGCAAAGTAGATTTCGCAACCGCCCGCACCTGTATATCCGGTAGTAGAGAGGATCACATCTTTGATTCCGGCAAAAGTTACCTTTTTAAAGGTATAATACTCCATGTCAAGAATGGGCGTATCGGTGAGTTTCTGCATAGCTTTCAGTGCGAGAGGTCCCTGAATGGCCAGCTGAGAAATTTCATCGGAAGCATTGTAAAGGGTAG
>CAZDBX010000048.1:0-15933 GCA_964503805.1 uncultured Lentimicrobium sp.
ATACCGGCTATTGCTTTACAACAGGACTGGATTCGGCAAGGTACAATGCCATTGCTTCCACGGTGGAATTTGGCGGCACCTTTATGTTCAACAGCCCGGGAAGGCCTGAGCTTATGCGCAACTATCTGGAGTTCCTCGGGTTCCGTACAACGCCCCTCTGTGCCAGCTTTACCGCCGATAACACTCAGGTATGCAGGTATAATAAAATTAATTTTACGGCTTATACAAGCGGAACAGTAAACCGGCTGCGCTGGTCCTTCCCTGGAGGCGAACCCCAGATATCAGAAGAAGCAAATCCGCAAATCAGGTACAATACCCCCGGCTTGTACAACGTAAGCCTGACTGTTGAAGATGGTGCATCAGGCAGCAACACCTTCTCACTTGAGGATTACATTCTTGTGGAAAACTGCACCGGAATGGATGAGCATGCTGAAAGTAAATATTTTGTATATCCGAATCCCGCAGGAAGAATGGCCACACTGATCTGCCCGGACAGACCTGAGTCACTGAATATCAGAATGATTGATCTTTCAGGAAGGACAGTCTCTGAAACCAACGTTATTCATCCGGAAAAAAGCATTCAGCTCATGTTCCCGAAACTCCCAGAAGGCCTGTATATGCTGATCATCAGGACCAGGGAGTCGCAACACGCAATAAAACTTATGATTCATCAACCCGATTGATCCAAATCGCCTAATTTAGCATCCAAAATTCACCGCCCGAATGAAGTTCAGTGACATTGCAGGACAGGAAGAGATCAAGTACAGGCTCAGAAAAACAGTCAGCGACAACCGGGTAAGCCATGCGCAACTGTTTCTGGGGCCTGAAGGCTCCGGCAAGCTTGCCATGGCCCTGGCTTACGCCCAATACATCAATTGCACCGCCCGTACTCCGGATGACTCATGCGGAACATGTCCTTCGTGCATCAAATACGCGAAACTGGCCCACCCGGACCTGCATTTCATCTATCCTGTTGCAACAACCAAAGAAATTGACAAAGATCCGATCAGTAAAAAGTTCATTCATCACTGGCGCGCATTGGTCGAATCAAACGGAGGATATGTCAGCCTGGCCGACTGGTACCAGAAAATAGGGCTGGAGAATAAACAAGGCATCATCAATTCGGAGGATTGCAACGAAATCATCAAGACGCTCAGCTACAAATCGTACGAGTCAGAATATAAAGTAATGATCATCTGGATGATAGAGAAACTCTATCACGCGGCTGCCCCGAAAATACTCAAAATCCTCGAGGAGCCGCCTGACAAGACCCTCTTTCTGCTGATCTCAGAGCATAACGACCTGATATTGCCTACTATTCTTTCAAGAACTCAATTGGTCAAATTCAGGGCTTTAAACGACCAAGAGCTGGTTGCCGCACTGACAATGAACGAATCGGCAGATTCTGCAGCAGCCGGAAGGATCAGGTATGTTGCCAACGGCAACCTGAACCTTGCAAGGAAAATATTGCAAACAGGTGAATCGGACCAGTCAAACTTTGAACTTTTCAGAAACTGGATGCGTATATGCTATAGAAAGGATATTGCTGAAATTTATAAACTGACTGCGGAATTTCATAGTTTGGGCAGGGAGAAGCAAAAGAAGTTCTTTAGCTACGCGCTCAAAGCTACCAGATACTGCCTGATGAACAGCATCGGAAATGAAAACGCCATCAGGGCGGAAGGAGAAGAACTCAAATTTATCAGGGATTTCACACCGTTTATCAACCACGCCAACATCAACCTCCTTAATGAAGCCTTTAATACAGCCTCTTATCATATCGAACGCAACGGATCTGCAAATATCATCTTTATGGATCTTTCGCTGAAAATGACAGGTTGGCTGAGGCTGAAGTAAGCGTCGTTAAAGCAATACCGGCTTTCGTAGTAAGACCAACGCTGAAAGTTAAATGCAGGTGGTTCGTAAAAGAAAATGAATAGGTAGTCCCCGAGCCGGGAGTTCATTTCTTTTTATCGTCTTTATCCTTGACGATCAAATAGATATCTTCATCATTCTTTTTCATCAGGTATTTTTCCCGTGCAAATTTCTCCAGCGACAATGAATCTGACATCAATTCATTCAGGGCAGTGCTGTCCTTCAGGATTTCACTTTTATAAAATTCCATCTGTTGCCGTTGTTTGTTCAGGATACGCCCGTAACGAACCTGAGAAATAAAATTATTCCGGTCGAAAAAGGTCAACCATACCAGAAACAGTATAGTCACAAGCAGGTACTTGTTCTTAAGAAAGGCCGGAATTTTACTCCACATAACCGCAGGTTTGCTTCACAAAAATAATCAGAATTCGGAATGAAAAATATAATACGCCGGAAAAGACCGGCACTGATGTCTAATCATTCCCGGCTTCCGCAGCCTTGGCCTCATTCCAGAAAACATCAAGTTCAGCAAGACTCATATCGTGCATCGACTTGCCGGTTTCTTTCACTTTTTGCTCAATGTAATTAAACCGTCTGATAAACTTCTTATTGGTGCGTTCAAGGGCGTCCTCGGGATTTACATCGATAAAGCGGGCGTAATTGATAAGGGCAAACAGCAGGTCGCCAAATTCGTCCTCAATTTTTTCGGGAGAACCATTTAGCTTTTCATATTGCAATTCAGCAAGTTCCTCCTGCACTTTGTCCCATACCTGACCAACATGATCCCAGTCGAAACCAACGCCACGGGCCTTTTCCTGAATACGGTAAGCTTTCACCATGGCAGGAAGCGAAGCCGGAACACCGCCAAGCACTGTCTTCCGTTCACCTTCCTTGAGCTTGATCTTTTCCCAGTTATTCTTCACTGTTTCTGCATCTTTTGCCATGACATCGCCGTAAATGTGCGGATGACGGTGAATTAACTTTTCACAAATGCCATTGAGCACATCCGTAATGGTAAATGCATTTTGCTCGGAAGCAATTTTAGAATAGAACACGAGGTGGAGCATCAGGTCGCCCAGCTCCTTTTTGATCTCATCCATATCTTTTTCAAGAATGGCATCGCTCAGTTCATAGGTTTCCTCTATGGTGAGATAGCGCAGGCTTTCCAGGGTCTGTTTGCGGTCCCAGGGGCAACCCGCCCTCAGTTCATCCATTATGGTGAGTAAACGTTCAAATGCAACAAGACGGGGATCCATAAGATTTAAAAATTCTAAAATTCAAAAATTTAAAGACTAATCGACTGTTGACAGCCGGAATACAAGGTTTAACTTCTGCCGGAAACTGTAAAGTGATAATCAGGATAAATCCTGACATATTTTAAAGCATTTCTGCCAGGTTTTTTATCAGCAAAGAGGTTCAATTATAGTTTCAATCGAAGCAGTAAAAGTAATGTTTTGTGCAAAAACAGGATTTCTTCCGGCGGATTTTTTACCTGTGCAAAAGTAATCATTTTAGCGGGGCCGGATTTTGTATTTTTGTTGCACTGTCCGCCATTTGAAATCCGTTGTTTTGATCATCCGCCACTGCCATATCAATTTTTCCGGGTACCTCAGGCCATTCCTTTTCCTGTGTCTGGCTTCAGCTGCATTTTCAGGCGCTTCAGCACAGCATCGTTTTCAGATGCCCAACCTGCTGTTCGAACCCAGGGTTAATTATGGATTTCTCACAGCCCATCACGTTGAAATGGAGATTTACAACAGTCACTTCCCCTCCTTTGAATTCTCTATCTCCCGGGAAACTTATGGAAAGCGGCAGTGGGAGTCATTCTATAACTATCCGGTTACAGGGCTGACCTATTGGAATGCCTGGCTCGGTAATTCAAAAGACCTTGGGCAAGCGCATGCGCTCTATCCTTACATCAGTTTCCCGCTTATAAAAAATGATAAAAGTGAGGTGAATTTCAGGCTTGGAGCCGGCCTTGCCTATCTCACAAAAAAATTTGACCGCCTCAGCAATTACAAATTCAACGCCATCGGATCACACCTGAATGCCGCAGTTAACCTGATGGCAGAATACCGTTGGAAACCGCTTAAACAGCTGCAACTTTCTGCCGGCATACAACTGATGCACTTTTCAAACGGCTCGACCAAAACACCCAACTTCGGCCTGAATATTCCCGCTGTCAGCGCCGGGGCAGCTTTCAGGCTGAATAAACTGAATAATCCCATTCGCCAGCGCGTACGTCCAAGTCTTACAATGTACGAGTTCGATGGCAGGGAGTTTATTGAGGTGAAGCTGGGAACAATCTTTGCTTATAAAGAATCCGGCGATACCGACGGCACAAAATATCAGGTCTATTCAGGTTTTCTCTCCGCCATGAAAAACCTGGATTACAAAAACAAACTCGGTATCTGTTTCGACCTGTCGTGGGACGGCTCTGACGCCCTGTTGGTTGCCCGGACCAATCAGGAGCCCTACCCGGCCCGGCAACTGACCAAGCCCGGGCTGAGCGCCGCTTATGAACTGGTGCTCGACAGAACATCCTTTGCGTTCAACCTGGGATTCTACCTGGGCGGCAAAGACAAAAGCGAAGGCATGTCTTATTACAAACTGGGTATTCACTACCTGGTCACGAAAAACCTTTTTGCCAATCTTACCCTGAAGACCCATTACGCACGGGCCGATTTTGTCGGAATCGGCCTGGGCTACAGGTTTAAGTGGGGATATTACCTGAAATAGGATAATATTGCCGGTTTCGTCTCATTCTCATAAACGATTTTAAACCAGAAAAAAAACAATTGAAAAAGAATCTGAATATAAAAACAGCACACAGAGTCGTGAATGCGGGTAGTAAACTGTTTTTATATGCTCTACCGGCAATCATCGTCATGTTGTTTTTGCTTACAGCATGCAACCGCGAACAGCTGGACGACTGTTATACCCGGACCGGCCCAATTGTTGCGGAAGAAAGACCGTCGGGCTATTTCGAACGAATTGAATTATATGACAATGTAAATCTTGTACTGATCGAAGGCAATCAGCCGGCTCTCAGAGTAGAAGCAGGAGAGAAGTTGCTTGACGCCATCAAAACCGATATCAGTGACAGCGCCCTGCATATCCGCAATACCCTGAAATGTAATTGGGTCCGGAGTTACGAAAGAGAAATTACAGTGTATGTTACTGCTCCCGCCCTGCGCGAAATAAGGTACGAAGGATCGGGGGATGTGCGAACCGAAGGCCCGTTCACAACCGACTCACTTCAGGTAAGCATCTGGGGCGGCGCCGGAACGTTTGATCTTGAACTGCATGCATACCAGCTGAACCTCGCCCTTCACTACGGCACCGTTGATTTACATGTTAAAGGCAAGGCGGTGCTAACCACCATTTTTGCCAACAGCTACGGGCCATTTTATTGTAACGACCTGATATCGAACATTGTATATATCCGGAACAGCGGTACCAACAATTGCTATGTTCACGCTGAACATATCCTTGAAGCGGAAATCACTTCTGTCGGTAACATTTATTATTCAGGAAATCCTTATGAATTAAAAAGCAACATTTCAGGCAGCGGGCAACTGGTTAAAGTGGATTAGGGCCGCCCTGAATCCTGAGATTTCCATCGTCAATCTTCTTTATCAGGGATAACTTCCTGGCAAATTAAAAGGGGACCATTCCGGATCCCCTTCTATTGCTGAATAATTACTTGCCGTTCCAAGCATCAGTATGCCCGGGCAAAAACCACCCTGCGGGCTGAAGGTTTGCCGGTGAGGATGCATTTCCCTTCTTCAGGTCTGGCATCGAGCGGGATTAATCTGATGGTAGCCTTGGTTTTCTCCTTGATTTCCTGTTCGGTCTCCGGAGTCCCGTCCCAGTGGGCCAGGATAAATCCGCCCTTGTTGTCAAGCAGATCAACAAATTCTTCCCATGTATCGGCCTTGGTTGTCATATTCTCCCTGAAATCAACGGCCTTCTGGAACAGGTTATCCTGAATACTCTGCAGCAAATGTTCAATTTTGGTTTCAATATCGGCAATCTGGTAAGATGATTTCTCAAGGGTATCGCGTCTTGAGACTTCCACGGTGCCGTTTTCAAGATCGCGGGGCCCGATTGCGAGGCGTACGGGAACACCTTTAAACTCATACTCGTTGAACTTCCATCCGGGCTTGTAAGTATCACGGTCGTCATATTTTACCGTAATCCCTTTGGCTTTCAGATTTTTGACGATTTCATCGACTTTTTCGGTGATGGCGGCCAGTTGCTCATCGGTTTTATAAATCGGGATGATCACCACCTGGGTGGGAGCCAGTTTTGGAGGCAATACCAGGCCATGGTCATCGGAATGCGCCATAATCAATGCGCCCATCAGGCGGGTTGAAACACCCCAGGAAGTAGCCCAGACATACTCAAGTTTATTTTCCTTACTGAGAAACTGAACATCAAACGCTTTGGCAAAATTCTGCCCCAGGAAGTGCGAAGTTCCGGCCTGCAGCGCTTTCCCATCCTGCATAAGGGCTTCGATGCAATAGGTTTCCACCGCTCCTGCAAAACGTTCGTTGGGTGATTTCACCCCTTTAAGGACAGGCACAGCCATAAAATTTTCGGCGAAATCCGCATAAACGTTCAGCATTTGTTCGGTTTCGGCAATCGCTTCCTCTGCAGTAGCATGAGCGGTGTGCCCTTCCTGCCATAAAAATTCGGCAGTGCGGAGAAATAGGCGGGTACGCATTTCCCATCTTACCACATTTGCCCACTGATTTATCAGCAGGGGCAGATCGCGGTAGGACTGAATCCAGTTGCGGTAGGTATCCCAGATAATGGTCTCGGAAGTAGGCCGGACAATCAGTTCTTCCTCCAGTTTTGCATTCTCATCAACCACAACACCCTTGCCATCGGGATCATTCTTCAGACGGTAGTGGGTCACCACGGCACACTCCTTGGCAAAACCCTCAACATGACTGGCTTCCTTACTGAAAAATGATTTGGGAATAAAAATCGGGAAGTAGGCATTTACATGCCCGGTATCCTTGAACATTTTGTCCAGGGCTGCCTGCATCTTCTCCCAGATTGCATATCCGTATGGTTTAATCACCATACAGCCTCTTACAGCTGAATTTTCAGCCATATCGGCCTTAATAACCAGGTCGTTGTACCATTGAGCGTAATTTTCAGCCCTTGTAGGAAAATCTTTAGCCATTTCTGATTTTATGGTATAGTATTTGTTAATTTTCAGGTGTGAAACACACCCGCGAAAGCGGCACAAAATTAATAAAATTACCGCAGTCCGTACATCAGGATAAAACCAGTACGACAAACACTGCAAACAAAGGGAGGACCCAAAAATGAGAACTTTAATCACATTGGTTGCTGCGACTGCTTTACTTCTTACGGGATGCACAACGCAATACCAGGCCCGCGCCACTTACGACGACCTGTATTACTCACCCAAGGATGCAGTGGCTGAAAAAGTCCCTGAAACCACAGTAAAGCCAACTGAATATGCAGATCCTGAGCAATATACTCCCAAAGAACAATATCAGGAGCAGCAGCAGGCGCAGGCAGAGGACAACTATGCCTACGATGAAAACTATTACCAGCAGGAAGGTTACGACTATCAGACCAGCGAGCAATACACGGATCCTCAGACCGGGAATACCTATATTACCAACAACTACTACAACTCCGACGATTATTACGATTACGCCTATGCGGCCAGATTGCGCAGGTTCCATTCCGATGTTTATTATAACAGCTACTACTCACCATACTACACCAATATGTATTGGTATGACTACAACCCCTGGAGCTGGGGAACCAGCATCTACATGGGTTACAACTGGTGGTATCCCAGCTTTTACATGCGTTGGGGCTGGGGGTATCCTTATGGATACGGATATGGAAATTACTGGGGCTATTCATACTGGGATTATCCCTATTACGGATGGGGATATCCTTATTACGGTTACGGAAGCTACTGGAGCGGATACCGTCACGGATACTGGGACGGTTTCTATGCCGGTTCAAATTACTATAACAGCTACGATTACAACTCCTACTACTATGGTCCGCGCGGATCAGGCCTGAGCGGAGGTTCAGGCAGCGGACGATCAGCCTCATTCGGCGAGCGTTATGAAGCCGCTGTCAGCAGCGGCCGTCTTGAAGGTCAGCGTACTTCACCCATCGGAGTTTCCGGTCCGGGCCGCACAACCGATCCCGGAAGGGCTGGCGGAACGGTCACCCCCGGACGTACTGAAGAGCCCGGAAGAACTTCAGGCACCGTAACACCAGGCCGCACCGAACAACCCGGAAGAACCAGCGGAACGGTCACCCCCGGGCGTACCGAGGCCCCCGGAAAAACAACGGGAACTGTAACTCCGGGACGCACTGAGCAGCCTGGCACCGGTACTGTAAACCCGGGAAGAACTTCTCAGCCCGGCACCGGTCAGGGTACAGTTACTCCGGGCCGCACAGAACAACCCGGCAGGAGCAATGAAACCATCAATCCCGGCAGGGTGATTCAGCCGGTGCGTACCGACCAGGAAAATCCCTCAGGAACCGGTACAGGACAAAGCAGCGATCCCTCGCGCTATACCGCACCTTCGGGACAAAATACCAGAACAGCAGCTCCTCAGGGAGAGGGCCAGGGAAGCGAAAGGCGCTACACTCAGCCACAGCAGCGGCCTGCATACCAGAAACCTGCCACAAACCAGGAGCCCAGGATGCAGGAAAGCAGAACACCTCAGTCATACAGTTCACCGGGGTACAATAAGCCAAAATCAAGCAACGAATACACCAGCCCGAGGTACCGCAATATCCGCGAAACAGGTGTAACGCCAAGATACTCCAGGCCTCAGCAATCAGAACCACAGCGGCAGCAGGCGCCCCGCGAAGTAACCCCACAGCGGCAGTCAAATCCTTCATACACGCCGTCACGCTCTAACGAAAGCAGAGGGACCTATTCCGCCCCTTCGCGTTCTTCCTCATCCGAAAGGAGCTATACTGCACCCTCTTCCGGAAGCAGTTATTCAGCGCCATCCCGTTCATCCTCATCCGGATCTTCGGGCGGCAGTTACTCAGCTCCTTCGCGCTCATCATCCTCTTCTTCATCATCGGGAAGCGGCAGATCTTCCTCCGGAAGCGGACGCAGGTAATCAGATGGATTTACTTACTTAAATACAAAAACATTGCTAACATGAAAAAACTCATTGTCCTCGGCATACTGTCCATTTTTACCACTTACGGACTTAAAGCACAAAATGAGATTGACGCACTGAGATATTCCCGGCTGAATTACTCGGGATCAGCCAGATTTGTCTCCATGGGCGGCGCATTCGGGGCCCTTGGCGCCGATTTCACCAGCCTGAGCCACAATCCGGCCGGTATCGGGCTCTACCGCAGCTCCGAGATCAGCATTACCCCTTCCATAAGCATCACAAATACCGAAGCTACACTCAACGGGACATTCCGTGATGACTCCCGCTATAATTTCAACCTGGGCAGCGTAGGAATTGTAATGAACAACAACCTTGAATCACGGAATCCGCAATCTCTCTGGAAAAACGTACAGTTTGGCTTCGGGCTGAACCGTATGGCCAATTTCAACAACAGGGTCAGCATTGAATCGGAAAACCTCGTATCATCTTTCCTGACTTCCTATTGGGAAAACGCCCAGGGAATCCACCCTGATGACCTTGGCTCTTTTGATACCCGGCTGGCCTATGACACAGAGTTGCTGTTTATCACCGATTCGGCAAACTGGGAATATGGTATCGACAAACCCTATGGCGGCGTGAACCAGCGGAAAAACATTGAAAGCAAGGGTTCCATTAATGAGATGGTATTTACGCTGGGTGCGAATTACAATAACAAGTTATACCTGGGCGCAACCATTGGCGTGCCTTATATCAGGTATTACGAAACCGCAACCTTTACCGAAACCGCGCTGGCTGACGATAACACCGTTTTCAACAGCATGTCACGCACCGACTGGCTTGAAACCACAGGTACAGGGTTGAATTTCAAATTCGGACTTATTTTCAGGGCAACCGACTGGTTACGCCTGGGCGGCGCCATTCATACACCTACGTTTTATAATTCCATGTCCGACGATTACTCAGCAACCATGCGCTCGAAGTTTGATAATGGTTATACAGCCACCGCCAATGCAAATGGCTTTTATGAATACGAACTCAATACCCCGATGCGCGCCATCGGAAGTGTCGGATTTATTATCGGCAAAGCCGGTGTAATCAGTGCCGATTACGAATTCGTGGATTACAGTAATGCCAGACTCAGGGCTCCGGATTACGACTTTTATGATGAGAACAATGCCATCCGTTCCATCTATCAGAAAGCCAATAACCTGCGTTTCGGAACTGAGTGGCGTTACGGATCGCTGAATTTCAGAGGAGGTTACGGAATCTCAGCAAATCCCTATGTTTATGGAACCAACTCGGCGCTCTCTTCATACTCGCTTGGAATAGGTATCCGTGAAAGGTCTTTCTACTTTGATATGGCCTGGGTTTATTCGGGCTATGATGATGAATATTACCTCTATAGCGGAAACGTAAATGCAGCCAATACCACTACTATGAACAACACTTTCATGGTAACGCTGGGAATAAAATACTAACACTTCTCAACCCTACTTATTACTTCTCTCTATATACTCCCTGAAGCGGCCTTTGAAAGGCCGCTTCATCTTTTTTCAAGCCTGTTCAAACCGGCCCTGGCTTTCTGGCTGATGCTGGATTTATACTCAGAATACTTTAATGCAAGGCATTTACGGTAATAGTATTCAGCCTGCCTTAAATCTCCTTTCTGCTCATAGATTAATCCCAGGTTCAGCGCTGAATTGGCCGCAAAATACCAGGGTCCGTTTACCCCGGCATCAATCACCTGACGATATGTTGAAATGGCCATTGGTTCCTGTCCCATAAGGTGATAAATCCTTGCCTTCCTGTAAATATATTCCAGCTTATCTTTTGGATCGGTAAAATCGTCAGGTGTCAGCAAGGAGAGCTTATCTCCGGCCTGTTTATAATACCCTCCGTCGAACAGCAATCCCGCCCTGAGCAGCCTGACATCCGGCGACCGGCCGCTTTCCGCTTCAGCCAGGGCCTGCTTATCACCGTCGATCAGGGTGCGTCCGGCATGTCTTACCCTGAACATATACTGATGATAACCTTCGTTGTCGCCCCTGAGTAAAGCGATCCAGCCGAGCCGCTGGTAAGCTGATTTGATAAAACTCCCGCCCTTGTATGCGTTGACATACCGCAGAAACCAGATGCCCGCGTCTTCATCAAGGCGGTTAAGTTTTGCCAGTCCGGTAAGATAATCAAGATAATGAAACGGATAATATGCGGCTCCCGCCGGACGTTTCTCCAGGTAATCAAGTGCAGTTTCATTCTCTCCGTAATGCATGTGAAAAACAGCAGCAGCATAGACCAGCAGCGGACTGCGCTGAATCATCTCATGGTTCAGTTCGATCAGCCTGCCGGCTATTGCCCTGTCAGTTTCCGCACCTGAAAGGTTAAATGTAATGAAAGTCAGCATGAACAGGGTTTCTGCCTTTAGAAAAGGGTAATTTGCATCGGTTGAAGCCGCTTCGGTTATCTGTTTCAGATCATTGATTCCTTCGCTGACACTGCCACGCAATGCGAGCAGACTGGCAATCCATTGATAATTATCCGGCACCGAGCCGATAAGCACCTTCATCAGGCCAAGGGCAGCACGGTTGGGTGTAAATCCGGGGTAAAGATCCCTGTTGCGCACCAGCAAATGGTAAGCTCGATTCATTTCAACAGCGGCGGTGGTATACTCTCCGAACTTCATCCGGGCGAAGGCCCACTGTATGTTAAACATCGCCTGACTGTAAAGATGCCAGGGAGAACCGGCATTTCCAGCTTCCAGTTGCCGGATGATCGTTTCCTTTCCGGCTGAGCAGGACTTAAAAACCTTCTCGTCTTCAGAAATAAAAATACTCAGGAACTGAATGTAATGTTCAAGATAAGGTACAATGTGATCCTCCGTTGCTTTTCCCTCTTTATCAAGCAGTTTCCGGGCATCATCAAAGCGGAGTTGCAGCACCAGGTCATAAGCTTTTACCTGACCCGGTGTTAGCTCATTCCCGGCCCGGGAAATCTGAAACAAAAACAGAAACAGTAATGCGAGGATGGTTTTATTCATGATCATCCAAAATTAAAATAAAAAAGGGGAAAGCGAACCCTCCCCTATTTCATTAAATTCTGAAATTATCCTAATAATTAACGCTGGAAGCCAGGCCATGATCCACCAGAATCCGGCCGCAATATTCACAGACGATAATCTTTTTGTGCATCCTGATATCCAGCTGGCGCTGGGGAGGAATTGCGCTGAAGCATCCGCCGCAGGCATCACGCTCCACGCTTACCACCGCCAGACCATTGCGGGCGTTTTTGCGAATCCTTTTGTAAGCAGTAAGAAGGCGTTCCTCAATATAGCGCTGGTATTCTTCCGATTTGCTTTGCAGGGAATTCTCCTCCTTTTCTGTTTCACTGACAATGTCGGCCAGCTCACTTTTCTTTATGTCCAGATCATTCTTACGTTCATCAAGTACTTTCTGTGCAGCTTCAATTTCCTCATTTTTCAGGGATAACAGCTGCGAAAACTCCTTGATGCGTTTTTCGGCCAGCGCGATCTCGAGATTCTGAAATTCGATTTCCTTGGAGAGCGAATCATATTCCCGGTTGTTGCGCACATTCATCTGCTGCTCTTCGTATCGCTTGATCTGCAAATGACTGTCCTTGATCTGTGCTTCTTTTTCCTTCACCGAAACCTTGAGGGCTTCAATTTCCTGGATATAATTATCGATTCTTGTTTCCAGCCCGATAATCTCATCCTCAAGATCCTCTACCTCAAGCGGAAGTTCACCCCGGATAATCTTAATCTTATCAATCTGTGAATCAATCTGTTGAAGGCTGTAAAGGGCAATGAGCTTCTTTTCAATAGATATTTCGGTTTCCTCAACGTCAGACTGTGAGAGCGAAACGTGTGCAGAAATTTGGCTTTGAACTTCCGTTTCCTGAGGATTTACGGATTCATTTTCAGTGGCTGCTTTGGCTTTTGACGTTGATTTTGCCATAGTATTTCCGATTATATTGTTGATTTACAGATAATTGACAGGATTGGTCTGAATGCTGGAAATTCGGGTTGCAAAGGTAGTAAATTTTTCTTTAACAATCTGAACCAATAATTCTTTGGTAAATTGTTCTGTTTCATAATGGCCTGCTTCGGCAAGCAGAATCCGGTTTTCTGCAAGAAAATAGTCGTGATATTTCAGTTCTCCGGTGACAAAAGCATCAGCCTTTTGCGCCATTGCTGTCTGCACCAGAAAGTTGCCCGAACCTCCGCAGAGGGCAACCCGCTGCACCTTACGCCCTGTGAGTGGTGAATGCTTCAGGCAGCCGGGTCCGAATACCTGTTTCACCAGCCTGAGAAAATCCATTTCGTCCATCGCTTCCTTAAATTCGCCCATCATACCTGAACCGACACCCTGATGCATATTTACCAGCGGATAAGCATCCCAGGCCACCTCTTCATAAGGATGGGCATCAATCATGGCCTTTACAATACGGTTGAGGGCATGGGATTCACAGATGGTTTCAATCCTGACTTCCGGTTCACTATGGAGTGAGCCCTTCGCACCCACAAACGGATCGGCGCCATCCAGCGCCCGGAAGGTTCCCTGCCCCTCCGCATTAAAACTGCATGAATCATAATTCCCGATATGTCCGGCGCCTGCAGCAAACATGGCCTGGCGGACAGTTTCTGCATGATCCTCCGGAACAAAAACCACCAGCTTCCTCAGCAACTCCGCAGCCGGCTGGAGGATACGGCAATTGACCAGGCCCAGTTTACTGCAGATCATCGCATTTACACCGCGGCGGGCATTGTCGAGATTGGTATGTGCAGCATAAACAGCAATATCGTTCCTGATTGCCCTGATGATACAACGTCCGGTCACGCTATCATCCAGAATCCTTTTCAACGGTTTGAAAATAAGCGGATGATGGGCGATAATCAGATTGTACCCGGCTTCGATGGCCTCATCCACAACCTCTTCCGTCACATCAAGGGTAAACAGGGCCCCGGTAGCCTCATCCTGCACTGAACCGCAATACAGCCCTGAATTATCGTATGTTTCCTGGTAGGCTAAGGGTGCTGTTTCCTCAATTGCACGGATGATATCTCCAATCTTCATAGTTCTTATGATTAACAATGGCCAAATCTAACAAAAAACAGGGGAAAAGGCTTTTATCTGTCAGAATAAATTGAAGAATTCGCATGGAAATATCTGTGAAAACTCTGTGAGCTTAAATCCGGATAATACGTTTTGGACAAATTGCCGATTTCAGATTTTTTTCCTCAGATCACTTTTAACTTATCCGATGACAGATTCCTGGATTAACATAATTATAATGTAAAAATACTTGCATCAAAGATTAATTTTTATACTTTTAAGCCATGGAATTTCTCAGGCTTCTGTTGCTCCCGTTCGCGGTTGTTTACGGTTTGATTACCGGTGTGAGAAATCTTTTATTTGATCTGGGGTTGCTTCCTTCCAGGCGTTTTGATATCCCGGTAATCTCGGTGGGAAACCTTTCGACCGGCGGCACAGGAAAAACACCGCATGTAGAATACCTGATACGGCTGTTGTCGCCATTAAATAAAGTAAGTACTCTCAGCCGGGGATACGGCCGGCGGACCCGGGGTTATCTGATGGCGAAGGCAGGATCAACTGCCGCAAACATCGGAGACGAGCCCATGCAGTATTTCCGGAAATTTCCTGAGGCAGGTGTTCATGTGGACGAAAAGCGGCGTAGGGGAATTGAAACCATCCTGAAAACTGATCCTGACACGGATGTAATCCTGCTCGACGATGCTTTCCAGCATCGTTATGTAAAACCCGGATTATCCATTTTACTGACCGATTACCACAAACTTTACTACAAAAATTATATTTTGCCGGTGGGTAGTCTGCGTGAAGCCAGGCGGGGTGCACGCAGGGCTGACATCATTGTGGTAACCAAAACCCCCAATATCCTCAGCCCTATCCTGAGGCGGCAGATTATCGCGGAAATCAAGCCGGCACCGCACCAGAATGTTTACTTCTCTTACATCCGCTACAGCGACATTGTTCCGCTCTGGAGTGACAACTGCCGGAACATTCCGGAGAAAAAATTCAGCCAGATTCTGGTTTTTGCCGGCATTGCCAACACATACCCCCTGCAGGACCATCTTTCGAAAATGTGCCAGGACCTTACCATTCTTCAGTATCCGGACCATCATCAATATACCCTGGAAGACCTTGACCGGATCAAGCGAAAATTTGACGATCTTTACAGCCGGAATAAATTGCTTGTTACAACGGAAAAAGACGCTATGCGGTTGCTGAGCCCCGGACTCGATGAAAAAGCGAGACAACTGCCGGTTCACTATCTTCCGATTATCGTAGAATTTCACATTAATGACAAGCAGGCGTTTGACGAACAAATACTTAATTATGTTAGAACAAATCAGAGAAAGCATTGATTTTATAAAGAGGCATACCGGCATCGTTCCTGAGGCCGGAATAGTTCTTGGCACAGGGCTGGGCGGACTGGTGCGTGAAATCGTTACCGATTGCGAAATTCCTTACAGCAGCATCCCGCATTTTCCGGTATCCACCGTTGAAGGGCACAAGGGGCAATTGATTTTCGGAACGCTTGGAGGCAAACCCATTGTGGCCATGCAGGGCCGGTTTCACTACTACGAAGGTTACTCCATGCAGGAACTTACATTTCCCATCAGGGTAATGAAGTTGCTTGGCATTAAGATGCTGATTGTTTCAAATGCCAGCGGCGGGCTGAACCCTGGCTTTGAAGTGGGAGATATCATGTTTATCACAGACCATATCAACCTGATGGGTGACAATCCGCTGATCGGCAGGAACCATACCGGCCTGGGCCCCCGTTTTCCGGATATGAGTGAAGCTTACGACAGACGAATCCTCGATCTGGCTGCTGATATTGCCAGCCG
>CAZDBX010000049.1:0-15832 GCA_964503805.1 uncultured Lentimicrobium sp.
CCTATGCCAATCCGGGCATCTTTGAAGTAACGCTCAATGTGCTGAACTCCTATGGTTGTGAAAACACCTGGTCAACACAGGTAACGGTTACACCCAATCCGGTTGCCAACTTCTATTATACTACACTTTGTGAAGACCTGCTGGTTAACTTCCAGGACGCCTCCTTCCCCAACGGCGCCGGCAATGTGGTAAGCTGGGCATGGAATTTTGACGATCCTGCTTCAGGCATCTTCAACACATCCGATCTTGAAGACCCCCAGCATATTTTCAGCGCACCGGGCACCTACAATGTGACCCTGACGGTTACCAATTTCAACAACTGCACTGGTACCATTACCAAACAGGTGGTTGTTGGCGGAGCACCGGCTGTTGAGTTCACCTGGGAAGCTTCATGTGCTTCATCACTTACCAGCTTCTTTGCGGATGCAACCGTTATAAACATAAATGCAATTGCAGGCTACTTATGGGAGTTTGGTGACGGAGGTCAGTCGAACCTGCAGGATCCGCAGCATATGTATGCCGCTGCCGGAGAATACACTGTTGTGCTGACTGTTACCGATACTGCAGGATGCAGCAACTCAGTCAGCCATCTGGTTTCGGTCAGCGCGCTGCCGGTTGCCTTCTTTGGTTTCAGCGAGCCTACCTGCTTCGAGACCATAACCATTTTCAACGATCTGTCGTACGCTTCAAGCGGATACATTACTGAATGGGAATGGATATTCGGAGACGGAAACAGCACAACTGTTACATTCCCCAACAATCCAAACGTTGAGCATCAATATGCCAATGCAGGCGTATACAATGTCACCCTGAATATAACCACCTCCGAAGGTTGCGAAAATACCGTAACCCGTCAGGTAGAGGTTGCACCCAACCCTGTGGCCAACTTCGATGCTGCCACGGCTTGTCTCGGCGAACCGGTTGTATTTACCGACCTTTCGCAGACCAACGGCGGCGGAAACATCATCAATTGGGCATGGAATTTCGGCGACCCGACTTCAGGGGTAAACAACACTTCAACGCTGCAGAACCCGGCACATACCTATGCACAACCCGGCACATACACTGTCAGCCTGATTGTGACGACAACCAATACCTGTGCCGACACGACTACTATGGACATTACCATAGCTCCGGCTCCGGTTGTTGACTTCGTGTTCACCAATGCCTGTTCAAACGATACCATTCAGTTTACCAGTTCAACCTTTGTGAATCCTGCCACCACCCTTAGCTGGTTCTGGGAGTTTGGCGACGGCACCACTTCGGTGGAAGCTGATCCTCAGCACATCTATGCTACCCATGGTATTTTCACCGTCAGCCTGACCATTACCGACGACCAGGGTTGTACAGCAACAGCCGTTCATCCGGTAAGCGTGGTTCCCGGCCCGCAGGCGATGTTCGGATTCAATGCACCGGCCTGCTCCGGCTCAGAAGTGCAGTTCAACGACCTGTCTGTAACCAATGGCAGCGTAATCACCTCATGGTTCTGGGACTTCGGCGATGGCAACACACAACTGGTCACCGCACCGGGCAATCCGAATGTAAGCCATGTATATGCCAATGCCGGTGTGTATACCGTAACATTAACCATTACGAATCTGCAGGGTTGCGATGCTTCTGCAAGCATGAATGTGGTAATTGTTCCCGGCCCTGTCGCTGAGTTCACTTTCGACGAAGGTTGCCAGGGAACCCAGGTGGCATTTACCGACCTTACAGCTACCAATGGCGGCACTGTAATTGTACAATGGCTCTGGAACTTCGGCGATCCCGCTTCAGGTATTGCCAACACTTCCAACCTGCAGCATCCGGTTCATATCTTCAACACGGCCGGAACATACACTGTAACCCTTGAAGCAACCAGCGCCAGCGGATGTATAAGCAGTGTGCAACATGACGTGGTTATCACTCCTCCGCCGGCAGTGGCCTTTATCATCAGCTCCGGCACCTGCGTCAGCGAACCTGTAACATTTGAGCCTGATACCGCAATTATGGACCTTACCTCCATCGCATCATTCGAATGGAATTTCGGCGACGGAACACCTGTTTCAAATGTCACTTACCCGGTTCATGTTTACAATGTAGCAGGAAGTTTCCAGGTTACCCTTACCGTGTTCAACAACGATGGTTGTTCCAACAGCATTACACAAACAGTAAATATCGGCGCCATCCCGGTAGCTGCCTTCAGCTTTGTCAGCGGCTGTACCGGAAATACAACCAGTTTCAACGACCTGTCTTATGCAGTAACCGGTGAACAAATCACAGGATGGTTCTGGAATTTCAATGATCCGAATGCATTGCCCGGCACGGATACTTCTACCTTGCAGCATCCCGAATATCACTATTCAGCTCAGGGATTGTATGATGTAACGCTTACCGTCACTTCAGCAAGTGGTTGCCAGGGCAGTATCACCATGCAGGTACAGATATTCCCTGCTCCGGTGGCAGCTTTCACTTACACAACCAACGCCTGTTCAAACGGATCGGTCTACTTCCAGGATGCTTCCTCAAGTTACATGGGGGCCATCACCAATTGGGAATGGACCTTTGCCCCCGGCTATACTTCAACGCTTCAGCATCCGCACCATAATTTCTATCACACCGACAGTTGTTACAATGTACAGTTGATTGTAACCGATATGCGCGGCTGTGTGGATACACTGGTGCAGGAAGTATGCATTCCTGCCGGCCTACAGGTTGAGATTGAGCATTCAGTAACCTGCCACGGCGACACCACCCTGTTTAATCCGGTGCTGATTGCGCCGGCCGGTGATTCACTTGTTGCTTTCCAATGGAATTTCGACGATGTCAATTCAGGAATTCACAACACCTCAACCCTGCGCAACCCGGTCCATTTCTTCCAGAATACCGGTTCCTATCTGGTTTCGCTGGTTGCTACGGATATCAACAACTGCCAGACTACCGTTTACAAGCGGGTGGAAGTGCTTGAACTTCCTGTCCCGGGCTTCAGTTATGTTGCCGGTTCCTGCGACAGCACCATCTACTTCACTGACCTGTCGGCTGGCAATGGCTCAGTTATCGCTACCTGGATCTGGAACTATGGCGACGGCACATCCGACACCCTGACTTCAGGCCCTGCCAATACGAGCCACTTCTATAACACTTCAGGCATCTTTAGTGTGAGCCTGACCACCATTTCGGAACATGGCTGCATGGCAGCAGTTACTCAGGATGTTGAACGCATGCCATGCATCAGCGCAGTATTTGTATCGGTTGACACTTTGAGCTGCGAACGGCACGCCCTTACATTCGAGGATTACTCGGTCTGCGGCAATCCGATCGACAGGTGGGAATGGATATTCGGCGACGGTGATACACTGGTTTACAATGAACCACAGCCTTCGGTGACCCACACCTATCAGCTGAGCGGCAGCTACCATGTCAGCCTGATTGTGTCAACCACAGTATCGGGTAAATCGGTCAGCGATACCACTACCATCACTGTGAACGTGCTTACATCTCCCATTGCTCAGTTCATTGCTCCGGATGTCTGCCTGAACAGCAACACCATCTATACCGATCAGTCGGAATGGACCGGATCAAAGATTGACCGCTGGTTCTGGGATTTCGGCGACCCCAACTCGGTTTATGACACCACCTCTGCCAGAAATCCCGCTTACAGATACGACAGGCCGGGCGTATACAATACCCTGCTTTCCGTTACGAACGTACTTGGCTGCACCGACACCATCAGCCGTCAGCTTACCGTACACAATCTGCCGGTAGCCGGTTTCAATTACAGCCTGGCATGTCAGAATAACCATACCCTGTTCACCGACCTCACCGAAACCGGTGATACCCTGATCGGACAATGGTGGTGGAGATTCAGCGATTCGCTCAATATGCTTGGTCTGGCCGGTGTTCAGAACCCGCACTTCGTATTTGAGAATACCGGAACCTACAATGTTGAACTGATTGTGGTTGACAACTTTGGTTGCCGCGATACCGCATCCAGTGCACTGATCGTCAATCCCAAACCCATAAGCGCCTTCTCATTGACTGAAAACTATGAAAACACACAGGGAAGAGTACTCTTCACCAACGGTTCCATTGGCGCAACGGCTTATGAGTGGGATTTCAGCACTGGCATACAATCATTCGAAATTGAACCCGTGGTTGACTTCCCGGCAGACGGAACTTATGAGGTGACCCTGGTTTCCATCAATGAGTTCGGCTGCCCTGACACCCTTAAAGTAGACTACAGCCTGATGTTCAAAGGGCTATGGGTACCCAATGCCTTCTCACCCAACAACCCGAATGCAGCCGTAAGGCTCTTCAAACCGGCGGGTATCAACCTGAGCAGGTATACCATTGAGGTTTATGACACCTGGGGAAATCTCCTCTGGACATCGAGCGAACTGGATGCCAACGGCGCTCCGGCTGAAGGATGGAATGGCGTATTCAATGGAAACCTGCTGCCTCAGGATACCTACATGTGGAAAGCTACCGCAATCTTTAAGGATGGGACCATCTGGCGGGGCAACGATGTAGGTAAGCGCAGCAATATGCCTGAAAAAACCTATGGCACTGTAACGCTGATCAGGTAAACCGAACGCAGATTAACTGACAAAAGGAAAAAATCACAGTCATGAAAAAGACAAGCTTATACCTACTGATCATTTTATCCCTGATGGTTGTTAAAACCGCTGTGGCACAGGATCCGCTTTTCTCACAATTCTACAACAACCCGGTTTATTATAATCCGGCTGCCGTGGGACTTAACCCGGGCTTGCGTGCAAGGTTTAACATACGCGAACAGTGGCCGCAACTTCCGGGAGACCTGCGCTCTTACACCTTCAGCATGGATATCGCCGAACGCAATATCCCCGGCTCCGGCGGGCTCGGACTGGTTGTGATGAGTGACAATGCGGGAACCGGATACCTGAAAACGTCAACCGTAGGGCTTTCTACTTCGGTGAGGGTTCCTTTGCAGGAAAATATGGTAACTCAGGTAGGAATTATGACCTCCTTTGTGCAGAAAAGGCTGAACTGGGATAACCTGGTATTTACCGACCAGTTGAATCCCGTCTATGGAAATATCTATGAATCGAGTTTCCAGGCTCCTGAAAACGGAAATGTCTTTTATCCCGATTTCTCCGCCGGCGGTATATTCAGATTTACAGAAAGCAGCAATGTCTTCAGCGCCATTCAGGGAACCTTCGGACTGGCAGTTCATCATTTGTTCAGGCCAAATGAATCATTCCTCGGACTTACCTCTCCCCTGCCACGTAAACTGGCCATTACCGGTGATATTATCCTCGAAATCGACGGGGGAGGCGATAAACTCTATTTCCAGCGTCAGGAATCCAATAAAGGGACATTTAAGTTCAATCCGGGGTTTATTTATGAATCGCAGGCCGATTTTAAAACCTATGCCGTTGGGGTGAATATCCTGAAATCCTCCATCTATACTGGGGTTTGGTTTCGCAACCGTACCACGGAGCTTACCAAATCGAATGACCTGATATTTATGCTGGGGCTGAATGCTCCGCTTTCCGGCGCTACCCGCATGAAAATCAACTATACCTACGACTTCGTACTCACTGAAATCAGAACTGTTACAGGCTGCTCTCATGAAGTATCCATCATTCTCGAACTGGATGATTTTAATATTTTCAACCGCGGACGCAGTAGCGGAGGCTTTGGGTTCTCAAACAGAAATTACCGTTCGAAACAAGAGCTTGAATGCTGTCCGTTCTGATAAAGATAAAGCGATCCCCCCGACCATTCATTCTATAAATGGTTTTCGCACGAAGAGGCTCCGAAAGGGGTCTCTTTTTTATTGGAATGGTCATCTGACAATGATTTAAAGATTAAGTGTTTGTAATCCGTACCATGCGGGTTTCACTGAAAAAATACCTAGTTGGTATTAACCTGTAAAACCATAAGTTAAAGCCAACAGGGCTTTCTGTTGCTTATTTCAGGTATGCAAGTACTGCCGGGAAGAACGTTGATTTTAGCAGAAAGGCTGGATAAGAGAAGGAAGGGGTAGTAATTTCTAATTTCTAATTTCTAATTTCTAATTTCTAATTTTCAAATTCCAAATTTACATTTTGCAAGCATCAGTACCCTTGGATTCCGGATTACAGATGCATTGATTTTCAGTTATTTCAGCAGCAATTAATATTACAGAAATATTGGTCCCTGATTTACTGCTTCAGGACAAACAGATTATTCAACGGATAAACGGATAAAAAAAAGGCCCCGTCCGGAGCCTTAATTTTTAAATATTCTTTTGAAAAATTACAGGAAAAGCAGTTGATTAAGAATATACACAGGCAGCAGTACAACCAGGGAGAACTTGATCATATAACCAAAGAACCCGGGCATATCAATCTTATTCTCTTCAGCGATGGCTTTAACCATAAAGTTAGGGCCGTTCCCGATGTAAGTCATGGCACCGAAGAATACAGCACCCACCGAAATGGCTTTGAGCAGATAGTCAGGGATTCCGGCAACAAGTCCTGTTGCGGAAGCATCGGTAAGACCAAGCGCGAGGTTATAAAATGATACAGCCGTGGGGGCATTGTCGAGGAAAGAACTGAGCGCCCCTGTGGCATAATAGAATTGCGCGACGGTTTCAACACCCAGGGATTTTGCGTTGGCTTCGAGCCAAAGCAGCGCCGGCACCATGGTGATAAAGATTCCAAGAAAAAGATAAGCAACCTCCAGGATGGGGCCATAAGTAAACTTATTGGCCTGCCTCAGTTTCGAAGAGGTGAAATAAAGCGATAGTCCGGCCATTAATAGTATTGCAGCTTCGCGGATAAACGCCAGGTAATGGTTGTGCTCTATGGCAGGGATGTATTGCTTGTTGAGGAAGGCTACCGAAAGTACAACGCCGGCCAGGAAGAAAAAGTTAAACCGGCCCCTGAGCTTGATCGGGTGAATATTGGTCTTGTCGAAAATAATGTTTGCTGGTGGTTCCTTGCGATAGAAATATTTATCGGTAAAGTAATAGATGAGCAGCAACAATCCGTTGGTAAACAACCACTCAGGAAGCAGATGGAAGAACCAGGTAAAAGGGGCTCCCCTCAAGTAAAGCAGAAACAAAGGCGGATCTCCCAGCGGCGTAAGCAAACCTCCGGCATTGGCGACAATGGCAATAAAAAACAATATGGTATGTACCTTGTACCACCTTTCGGCATTGGTATTGATCACCGGGCGGATCAACAGCATGGCGGCTCCTGTGGTTCCCATCAAGGAGGCCAGCACCGCGCCAATCGCCAGAAAAAGCGTGTTGATGGATGGTTTCGCTTCAATATCCCCGCTCAGGTTAATCCCTCCGGTAATGATAAACAATCCTCCCAGAAGAATAATAAATGGCAGGTAGTCAAAAATCAACTGATGTTCAAGATTATGAAGAAATCCTGTGGCAATCAGGTAGATGGCTGTCGGGATTCCCAAAACCAGGGAAACAATCAGCTTGTTTCTGTTGCTCTCCCACCAGTGGTGAAACATCAGGGGGCCCACCGCGATCATCATCAGCATTACAAAGAACGGAATAGAAGCATACAAGGGGATGCTTTCATGTAAACCATGTTCCATAAGATTATTTTTGGAGGTTAAAAGTGCGCTAAAGTAAGAAAATCAACCAAAAATAGCCAAAAGTATATTTAATTATTTATATATTTATTTACATATTTATACTATTGTATGTCAATATTTTACACAATCCCAACAAAAAACCGTTCTTTTATTATGAGCAAGCGTTCATAAAATCATTACAATTCATACCCGAAACGCTTCAGTTGCTGCGGATCATCGCGCCAGTCTTTACTCACCTTAACCCTGAGCTCTAAATAGACCTTTCCTTCAATAAAAGCCTCTATATCTTTCCGGGCGGCCATACCCAGACCTTTTATGGATTTTCCGTGATGCCCGAGAATAATTGCTTTCTGTGATTCCCTGGCCACGTATATGGTAGCAGTAATGTGGGTAATATTTTCCTTCTCCTTGTACTCATCAACGACAACTTCCACAGAATAAGGGATCTCTTGTTTGAAATACAGCAATATTTTCTCGCGGATGATCTCGGAAACGAAAAACCGCATGGAACGGTCAGTAAGTTCGTCCTTGGGATAATAGGCCGGTGACTCGGGAAGTTTCTCAAGCAGTGTATCGAACACGCGGTCAAGATTAAAGCGGTGCAGGGCAGATACCGGAATTACGACAGCTCCCGGGAACTGCGTTTCAAGCTTTGCCAGCAGGGCAACCACTTCTTCCTGGGTACAGAGGTCGATTTTATTGAGCACAGCGATAACAGGCCTGTTCAGCGAGTTGAGCCGGGCAAGGAATGTATCTTCAAATGCGGCATCATCTTTTTCGGTAACCAGCAGGAAAATATCGGCATCCTCTATGGCTGCATCTACAAATTTCATCATCGACTCATGAAGTTTGTAGTGAGGTTTTACCATTCCGGGCGTATCGGAATACACAATCTGGAAGTCATCTCCGTTCACGATTCCCATAATCCGGTGACGGGTAGTCTGGGCTTTGGAAGTAATAATGGAGAGTTTCTCCCCGACAAGGGCATTCATAAGGGTGGATTTCCCTACATTGGGATGCCCTATAATATTGACAAAACCCGACTTATGGTTCATCTGGAAAAAAATTGAGAATAAATTTGCACAGCAAAGAAACAAAATATATCTTTGCAGTCCGGTTTAAAAACCGGAATTATAGTGCGGGATGGAGCAGAGGTAGCTCGTTGGGCTCATAACCCAAAGGTCGTAGGTTCGAATCCTGCTCCCGCTACCAAAATCAAACAAAAGCCTTGTAATCAAGGCTTTTGTTGTTTTACAACATCACCTGAACCGGGTGCACACTGATAAGCCCCGGAATAAAAAATCACCCCGATTATGTCAAACATTATAGCAATTGTTGGCCGGCCCAATGTAGGAAAATCGACCTTCTTCAACCGCCTTACCGGCGAAAGGGCTGCCATCGTTGACCCTACGAGCGGCGTTACCCGCGACCGGCACTATGGAACTTCAGATTGGAACGGCATTGAGTTTTCGGTTATAGACACAGGTGGCGTGGTCATAGGAAGCGAAGATGTATTTGAGGATGCCATCCGCAAACAGGTAGAACTGGCCATGGAAGAAGCCGATGTAATCCTGTTTATGGTGGATGTCAAAGAAGGGTTGTCGCCCCTCGACGAAGATGTGGCTGATCTGATCCGGCGCTCCCCTAAAAAGGTATTCCTCGTCGCCAACAAGGTGGATAACAGCAATCGCTCCGCTGATGCCATCGAGTTTTATTCCCTGGGATTCGAAAAAATTTATGAAATATCGGCCATCAACGGTTCCGGAACCGGCGAACTGCTCGACGATGTTGTCAGGGAGTTTGAAAATACGGTGATGGAAGATATTCCCGACCTTCCGAAAATCGCCTTTGTCGGAAGGCCCAATGTTGGCAAATCATCCATGATCAACGCGCTGCTGGGCGATGAACGCAATATTGTCACCCCTGTTGCCGGCACCACCCGCGATTCGATTTATACCCGTTACAACAGTTTTGGTTTTGACTTTCTGCTGGTTGATACCGCCGGGCTTCGGAAAAAAGGGAAAGTAACGGAAAATATCGAGTTTTACTCCGTGATGCGCTCCATCCGGGCCATTGAGAACAGCGATGTTTGTGTGCTGATGCTTGACGCTACCCAGGGAATTGAAAGCCAGGATATCAATATTTTCAGCCTGATACAAAAAAACCACAAGGGCGTGGTGATCGTTGTGAACAAATGGGACCTGGTGGAAAAAGAAACCAATACCCACAAGGATTACGAAGAATTGATCCGAAGCCGGATCGCGCCATTCACCGACGTACCCATTATTTTCACCTCAGTCATTAACAAACAGCGCATCCACAAGACCCTCGAAACAGCCAACAAGGTGAACAAAGCGCGCAGCCAGAACATACCCACCCGCCGGCTGATGGATATCATGCTTCCGATTGTCACCGAAACCCCGCCACCGGCTGTAAAAGGAAAATTTGTAAAGGTCAAATACATCACGCAACTTAAGCTGGCGTACCCGGCATTTGTATTCTTCTGCAATATGCCGCAATATGTTGCGGATCCTTACAAAAGATTTGTGGAAAACCGTATGCGTGAGCAGTTTGATTTCCATGGTGTCCCCATCGAAATCTTTTACCGGCAAAAGTAAAGCGCGATGGCTGACGATCTGCGAATCGACAAATGGTTGTGGGCCGTACGTATCTACAAGACCCGCACCATGGCCGGGGAGGCCTGCCGGGCCGGAAAGATTAAAATTGACGGAATTGCCGTCAAGCCTTCACGGATCATCAAACCGGAAGATATCATCACGGTGAGCCTTGGCCCGCTCACCCGCACTGTCAGGGTTAAAGCGCTGATCCACAACCGTGTTTCCGCTAAACTCGTGCCTGACTCACTCGAAGACCTCACCCCTGCCGAAGAATACGAACGGATTAAGTTTATGCAGGAACTGAATGCCGAACGCCGCGATCGCGGGACAGGCAGGCCAACAAAAAAAGAGCGGCGGCTGATCGACAGGCTGAAGGGACCTGAAAAGCCTTAATGTCTTACTTTTTAACTTCCGCTACTCCACCCTCAGTACCAGCCCCTTCAGATATTCCCCCTCGGGATGAAAGATGCTGACGGGATGATCGGCAGAATGACCGAGGTGATGAATAATCCGGACATCCCTTCCGGCTTCCATGCCTGCAGACATCGCCATGGAAATAAACATTTCGCGGCTCATCGCCTGCGAACATGAAAAAGTAAATAGAAAACCACCCGGTTTAATTTTCTTCATGGCAGCTGCATTGATAAAGCGGTAACCCTGAAGCGCCTTGTGGCGATCGGCATGCCGCTTGGCAAAAGCCGGAGGATCCAGAACAATAACATCAAAATCTTCAGGCATTCTTGTCAGGTAGGTTTTGGCATCGTCCACCACACTTTCATGCCTCTCAGCTTCCAGGCCGTTCAAACGGAGATTGACCTCCAGGGTATCCATCGCTTTGCGCGAACTGTCGAGGGAAGTAACATGAAGGGCGCCGGCCGCCAACGCATAGACTGAAAAACCACCTGTATAGCAAAAGGCATTGAGCACTTTCCGGCCATTGGCAAAACGGCCCAGCATAGCACGGTTATCCCGCTGATCAAGGAAAAACCCGGTTTTCTGGCCGTTTATAAAATCAATCTGAAAGCGGTGGCCATTCTCAAGGATTTCCGCCACACCTTCCTCCCCGTAAAGAAACCCGTCTCCCTCCGAATACGCGCCGGATTTCCCCAGGGCTTCAGCACTTTTATCGTAGATGGCTTTCAGGCCGGGGCCATACAACTGTTTGAGCGCTTCCGCCAGCTGCATCCTGTAAAGATACATGCCGGTACTGTGCGCCTGGATTACAGCCACCCCGTTATAATAATCAACAATCAGCCCGGGAAGGCCGTCGCCTTCGCTGAAAACCAGGCGATAGGCATTGCTCTGATGATTGCCGGTGAACCCGGTATCCTTGCGTAACTGATAACAAGCGGACAGTTTCCGGTACCAGAAATCATCACCCGGAGGGGTTTCTCCAAAGTGAAACAATTTCACGGCAATGGAGCCGCTGCAGGCATGACCGTAACCAAGCGTTTTCCCCTGGTAATCGCATACTTCGACCATATCCCCGTCTACTGGTTTGCCTTCAGCCCTTGAAATGGCGCCCGAAAACACCCATGGATGAAACCTGCGCACGGCTTCATCACGTCCTTTGCTGAGTATGATCTTCGCTGCAGCTTCCATATCGTGTGATTTTCGGCAAATTTACAGCTTAAAGATCAAATGGCGTAAATTTGTAGTGCGGCCCTTCACAAGTCAGCAAGTTGCAAACAAGCAAGTCCATGCAGAAAATTTTCATCGCCGGAGGTGTTTCCATCGACAGCATCATCCATCTTCATGAATTCCCGGCTCCGAAACCGCAAACCATTCACCATTGCAGATTTGCTGAAACCGTCGGCTCTACAGGAAGCGGGAAAGCCCTTAACCTATGCAGGCTTGGATTTGATGTAACGCTGCATGCCATGATCGGGGATGATATATATGGTGAAAAGGCCCGGAGGCTGCTCACCCATCCTGACCTCACTTTTCTTTACGATATTGATGTTTCAGGCACTGAACGGCACACAAATATCATGAACGCCGCAGGAGAACGCATCTCGGTTTTTACAAACAACGTGAGTGAAAACCCTGGCATTGACTATACACAGTTCAATCGCCTGATAAAGGAATCAGACCATGTGGTGATCAACCTGGGCAGCTACACGAAAAAACTGCTCCCGATTGCAAAAAATGAAGGAAAACCGGTCTGGACCGATCTGCATGACTATGACGGCCGGAATCCCTGGTACGATGATTATATGAACTCGGGCGATTACATTGTGCTTAGTTCCGACAATATGCCCGGTTACCGTGATTTTATGCAAAAAATGATCGCGAACGGGAAGAAACTGGTGGTAACGACGCATGGCCGGAACGGATCTACCGGATTGACGATAAATAATGAGTGGATTGAAGTCAGGGCTGTTGACTTATACAAAATGGCCGACAGCAACGGGGCCGGGGATGCCTACTTCAGCGGATTGCTCTATGGATTTTCAAAAGGATATGGCATCAGAAAATGCATGGAAATGGGTAGTATAGCCGGTGCCTTGTGCATAAGTTCGGACCTGTTGTACCACCCCTCGCTCTCGCCCGGATTGCTTGAGAACCTACATCAAACCCATTATGACAGATAAACGGAAATAAAATCATGAACTTCAATCTGATTGAAAGGACTGATTGCATTGATTTTTAATAAATTTACATGATTGTATTTAACCTGAAATATTCAGAAAAATGAAATTATTCTTCCGGATTACCTGTTTGCCTGTTTTCCTGATAATGATGCTGTTTCCCAATGAGCATCTGCAGGCTCAGGCATCTTCACGGCAATTCAGAGAGATCAGGATTGTTGAAGAAAAGATAGAAATAAAGGTGAATGACGGGATATATCTGATCGCGCCCTTAAACGATTGCATTTTTCACACCACCTTTTATCCCGAAGGGAAGACCCTGAAAGACTTTTCGTTTGCTTCCAGCCTGAAACCCAAAAAGGTAGAATTTACCCTTACCGAAGCCGGCAACAATCTGAGCATTGTCTCAAAAGGCATCCAGGTAAAAATAACAAAATCGCCGTTTTCGATCTCCTATTATTTCAATGACCGCCTGCTGATCACTGAGAACAAAGGTTATATAGCCACCGATTCAACGTATTTGATAAACCTGGGGATCGAAAAAGATGAAATTCTTTATGGAGGTGGTGCACGGGTGTTGGGCATGAACCGCCGTGGAAACCGGCTAAAGCTATACAACAGGGCTCATTATGGTTATGAAACGCGGTCGGAGCTAATGAACTTCACCCTGCCCCTGTTTATTTCTTCAAAACAATATGCCGTGCTGTTCGATAATGCAGGTACAGGGTTTCTGGACCTTGACAGCGGACAGACCAATGACGTAATTTATGAAGCTGTTTCGGGCACACCAAACTATTATGTAGTTGCCGGCACTGACTGGTATGACCTGATAGAGCAATATACCCTGCTCACCGGTCGTCAGCCATTGCCGCCACGCTGGGCTTTCGGAAATTTCAGCAGCCGTTTCGGGTACCATTCACAGGCAGAAACCGAAGCCACCGTCAGGAAGTTTTTCAAAGAAGGTATTCCGCTCGATGCCGTAATCATAGATATTTACTGGTTCGGGAAGGACATTCAGGGCCATATGGGCAATCTTGACTGGTACCGCGACAGTTTCCCCAACCCTGAGCGGATGATGAAGCGGTTCAGCAAAAAAGGCGTAAAAACCATACTGGTTACAGAGCCTTTTATACTGACCACTTCCGCGCGCTGGCAGGAAGCTGTGGACAATAAGGTGCTCGGCACTGATTCCGAAGGGAATCCCTATACCTATGATTTCTACTTCGGAAATACCGGTCTGATTGATATATTTAAACCGGAGGCCAGGGAGTGGTTCTGGAATATTTACAAAGACCTGACACTGCAAGGTGTAGGAGGCTGGTGGGGCGACCTCGGGGAGCCGGAAGTTCATCCGGCCGGCTTGCGGCATGTAAACGGCACGGCCGATGAAGTCCACAATGCCTATGGTCATGAATGGGCCGGATTAATATTTGAAGGTTACCGCCGTGATTTTCCCGATACCCGTCCGTTTATCCTGATGCGCGCCGGTTATGCCGGCTCTCAGCGTTACGGTATGATTCCCTGGACGGGTGACGTGAACCGTACCTGGGGAGGCCTGGTTCCCCAGCCTGAAATTTCGCTGCAGATGGGCATGCAGGGGCTTGCATATATGCATTCCGACCTCGGCGGATTTGCCGGTGGCGACACCATCGACAATGAACTCTACACCCGCTGGCTGCAATATGGGGTATTTCAGCCAATATACCGGCCACATGCACAGGAACATATCCCGGCTGAACCCGTTTTTCAGAAGGAAACCACCAAAGCCAGGGCAAAAAAAGCCATCGAACTCAGGTATAAACTCCTGCCCTACATCTATAACATGGCTTTCGATAATAACCAGACCGGCAAACCGCTGATGATCCCACTATTTTTTAACGAACCCGGCAACAATCAGCTACTGACTTACGACTCTGCCTATATGTGGGGAAGCGCATTCCTTGTTTCGCCGGTAAAAAGTCCCGGAATCAGCCAACAGCGGATCTACCTGCCGGCCGGCTCCTCCTGGACCGATTTCTATTCGGGAGAGGTCCATCAGGGAGGAAAATACATTTATGCCGCGCTGAATCCTGAAAACATCCCGGTTTATGTAAAAGGTGGATCCTTTATACCCATGATGCCGGAGGCTAAGTCAACTGCAGGTTATTCCCTCAACCGGTTCGAACTGCATTATTTTGCTGATACCAGCAAAAAAGCAAGCCGTTACAGCCTTTATAACGATGACGGGGAGACCCCTTACGCTTATGAAAAGGGCAGCTTTGAAATCATGGAGTTTACTGCCGCTGAAAGTGAGCTTTCCCTGAACATCCGCTTCAACAAAATCAGATCTGAAGGTGCATTTGAGAAATCGACCCACAACATTCTGCTGATCGTTCACAATATCACGGAGAAACCGGCCGGTATCAGGATCAATGATTCATACCTGTCTCCATCAAAGTGGGATTGGGATGGAAACACCGGAAAACTCAGCATTGAAACAGGGAATCCCGGGAAATCAATGCTGATTGAAATTATCCGCCGGCTGTACTAAGATCAGCAAGTATGCCAACCGGACGGCATGACCCTTAAGCACAATGATTTAACAACCGCATGCTCATTGAATAAGGTTTTATTCACAATGAATATTTCACATACCTTTGTATAATCAATTTAAAAACCCTTCGCGAACATGAAAAAGCTGATTCTGATTGCATTACTGATACCCGTGTTGTTTGGCTGCAACAACAGGAAAAAGGAATATGATGCCCTGAGGGTGCGATACGACAGCCTGCTCTCCATAGGATTCACCAAGGATACTGCCATTCTCAGTTACCTCGAATCTTTCAATGCCATTCAGGCCAATCTCGATTCAATCAAGATGGCAGAGATGATTATCACGCAAACTGCAACAGCCGGAGGTGAAATTCAGCCCGATACAAAAGAGCAGATCAACCGCGACATCAATATGATTTATGAGATGCTGCAGCAGAATAAAAAAACCATCGCCGACCTCCGTTCAAAACTGAGTTCTCGAGGGTGGCAATGATCAGGGTCACCCCCGGGTTCCTTGAAGGAGAG
>CAZDBX010000050.1:0-10766 GCA_964503805.1 uncultured Lentimicrobium sp.
TCTGTCGCGTGGGCCGGGGGCGGACGCATAATCAAAGAAATTCATGCGGATGGCGTTGCCCGGTGATGAACTGCCCTGAGCCTGAGCGAGGCTCCAGGTGGTTTTGTTGTCGGGGTTTTCTGTCTGCCATCCGTTGGTCTGCAACGAATTGCTTTCCCAGTCCTCGCCAAAGGGAATGGCGACACCCCCAACCTGAATATATTGTTCCCTGGTAACAGCGGTTGCTCCGTTGATATTGGCGGCTTCGAGCACTACTGTATAATTGCCCGGGCTGTTGAACGATACCTGGGGGTGCTGTGAATTTTCGGTCGTTCCGTTGATAAAGGTTACATCTGCCGGTTCAAAACTCCATTGCCAGGATTCGGGGCAGTAAGCAGTGTTATCGGTGAACTGTACAACGGCGTTGTCGTTTGAGCAGAAAACCCTTTTATCAGCTGAGAAGTCGGTCGCGGGCAGAATGCTGTTGCTGACGGTGATAAATCCGGTCTTCAGTTCGGTGCTTGTACCGGCAGGGTTGGCAACGGTGAGGCTTACCGAGTAGGTTCCTTCGGTGCTCCAGGTAATCCCTGTCGGGTTCTTTACCGTTGAGGATGGGGTGTTTGATCCGGGGAACGACCAGTACCATTCAAAAGGAATGCCGAGTGAAAGATCGTTGAAATTCACGGCACACCCGGCCGGAACAACCGTTTCGGAGGCGCTGAAATCGGCCATGGGGGCGGAATAATTCACGGGAGACTCCCATAATCCCCTTCCGTAGGTTCCGGCACGGATCACATCGCCGTTGGGGCCGGCGGGATCGTAATAGATCTCAAGTTCAGTTACCTTACCGGCAGCCGGGAAACCATCGGAGAAAATGATCCAGTCGGTCATGGTTCCGTCTTTGTAAAATATTCCTATATCTGTACCCAGGTAAAGTCCTTCGGGGCTGTTGCGGTAATACACCAGGGTATTCATCTGCACATCGGGCAGGGTGCCGGTGATTTCTGTCCAGTTATAACCCTTGTCTGTCGATTTGAAAATGCGGTTCTGCTGCACCACATAAACCGTGTTTTCGTCAACCGGGCTGGTTTCAATGGCGGTAATGGTTGCCGCTGTGGGAAGGTTAGGGGTCAGGGTGTTCCAGGTAACCGCGCTCTCTTTCACGTTGTCGCTGCGATAAAGCAGGTTTCCGCTGGCAGCATACATGATGTTGGTATTTGACCTCGACTGGCTGAGTACACTCAGGTTGCTGGTGTTGATATTGGAAATTTTTGTCCAGCTTACGCTGTTGGTATTGCCCGCTTTGATGTTGGTGCTTCTCCACACATTCTTATAGCCAATAAACATCACATTGCCATCGAAATGATCAATCAGGAAAGGGGTAACCCAGGCTCCGCTCTCGGTAATGCCATTGGAACCCTGCCCGGCAATCTGGCCCTGGGAGTTATGGTTGAAGATGCGGTTGATCGAACCATAATAGACCGTTGAATAGCTGTAACGGTCGTCGTTGGGGTCAAAGGCGCACTCCATGCCGTCTCCGCCGCCTACGGCAATCCATTCGGTGCCTGTGTAGGTCGAGGTGCCGTTATCCTGATAGCCGTTGATTACAAAGTTTTTGTTGGTCGCGCTCTGGCCGATCTTGTATGCCTGACTGATCACCAGCCCGTTTGAGATTTCGGTCCATGACTGTCCTCCGTTGGCAGTCCAGTAAACCCCTCCGTCGTTTCCGGCGTAGAGGCGGTTGTTAAGCGGGTTATATTCGAGCACATGCAGGTCGGCATGAACCGACTGAACGCCGCATCCGCCATACCAGTGGGCAGTGATAAACCAGTTGGTTCCCCCGTTGGTTGATTTGAAGATATTGACTCCTCCGGCGTGGATGATATCCGCGTTTTCAGGGTCAACCGAAATATCGAGATCATACCATGCCTGTCCGCCGCTGCCTCCGTTGCAGTCCCAGGCCATGATGTTGGGCGTGGTTGAACGCAGGGTGAACGAAAGTCCGCTGTCGTTGGAGCGGTAGATGCCTTTATAGGAATCGCTGTTGGTTACAAGAAAATAAACGACTTCCGGGTCGGCGGGTGATACGCCGATAACCCCGCGGCTGCCGCCGGTCAGGCCGTTGCTGATTACCGTGAATGTTTCACCGTTGTCGGTTGAACGGTAAAATGTTCCTCCCACTGCAGCATAAACGATATCGGGATTGCCGGGTTTAAAAACCACTTCCTTGAAGTTGCCGTTGGCTTTCTTCACCCAGTTTGCGCCTGCGTCAATGGATTTGTAGAATCCGTTGCTGGTTGCGGCAAGTATGATGTTATTGAAATCCGGATGGATCAGCAGTCTGCCAACGGTGGCGTTGCCCATGCCGTTGGATGACACTTCCCAGGTGTAGCCGCCGTCCAGACTTTTCCAGACGCCGAGCCCGGGGGCGTCGCCGGCATCGCGGTCGCCGGTACCCATGTAAATAACGTCAGGGTTGGTATAGTCAACTGCTATGGCAGATACTCCAAGGGTTGGCAGTATGTCGGTATAGCTTTCCCACGTCTGGCCGCCATCGTGGGTTTGCCAAAAGCCTCCGGAGGGGGCGCCGATGTAGATGGTGTTGGCATCTGTGGGATGGAAGGCAATGGCGTTGACACGGCCAAGGCCGCGGTAGCCGTTGTATCCCGAAGGTACGGTGAATGGCCCCAGCGGGGTCCAGCTGCCGGCTGAAGTGCGGCTGCTGTTCCTGCTGATGTATTCATTATATGCCCTGATGTCACGGTCGGCGGCGGGGCGGGTACCATCGGCCGACACCCTTGGCTGCATCATGTATTCCCAGCGCTTGAAAGGTTTGTAGCCACTTCCCTTGGTAATTTCCCGGCCTTCCCAGTATGTGTTGAATGCTTTTTGCGTTTCAAAAAAGTTGGCAGAAGGATCCTGCATCATTTCAACCCAGTAGGGGTAACTTGCAGTGTCGTTAACGGCATTTTGCGCCGAAGCAGGTGCGCTGAGTATGAGTCCCGCAAGCAAAGCGGTCAGCATAACTCCTGCCCAGATAGTTTTTTTCATTTATTATTTTGTTTTTTTGTTGATGTATTGCTTACAAAAATAATTATTTGCAGTATACATACGCAGTTCGCATTCATATTTAATTCCGGATTTATCCATATTGCTGTCCCATAGGGCTTTATGTTGTTTTCCGGGATAAAAAAAAAGGAAGTCCCTGAACGGAACTTCCTTACTGCACACACTTGAAAGAAATGGCTTTCAGTTACGGGGCCGGTGCTAAGGCGTGGTGTCTTCGCCGAGGGGATCGCTCTTGATTTGTTTGTCAAGAATTTTCAACGCCCAGAGGCTCAGGTAATACGCTGCAATAATCATGGCCGGCCAGGCCAGAAACCAGAGGATTTTATCGAGATACATCTTCTTGCTTTTTAAGGTGGAACATCTTAATAAATATGGGTGCCTTCATCTTCCAGTTCGGCTTTCTCAATCGGTTTGTTGTTGATTGATTTCCAGGCGAAAAAGATATAGGTGATAACAACCGGGACGAAAAGGGAAACATAACTCATCGCGGTAAGCGTGTAATGGCTCGATGAACTGTTGCGGATGGTCAGTGAATGTTGCAGGTTGTGCAGCGAAGGGTAGAAGGCTGTATTATTCAGTCCGGCAATCAGGAATAAGGCGAAAACGGCGAGTACGGTACCGGCTCCGGCAAACCAGATTCCCTTGTTGCTGCTGCAGAAAATGAATTTCGCTATGCCGGCCAGCACGCCCACGACACCGGCCAGGAACAATATTAGCACTAACGGCATCTGAATCAGGTTGTGGAAATACTTGAATTTTTCCATAAAGACTTCTCCTGTGTCCGGGTTTACGGCAAAGCCCTGTTTCAGCAACAGGTGTATGACGAAATAAAGGAAAAATACCAGGAAAGGCACGGCATTGTATAACATCTGCTTTTTGGCGCGTTGATGGATGTTGTCATCTTTCACGCTGTTAACGATGTAGAGGATGCCCAATACCCTGGCCAGGAAGAAAACGGAAAGGCCCAGGGCGACATTGTGGAAGTTGAGTACTGCTTCCAGGCCGTGGAAAGGGGTTTCCCAGCGCGAAATCGCGGAATCGTAGATTCTGGTCAGGTTCAGTTTATCAACAGAGAACATGGCTCCGTTGAAAAATGTACCGACCGCCGTGCCGATCAGTATGGTTCCCAGCGCCCCGTTGATAAAGAGAAATACCTCATAGGTGCGTTTGCCAAGGAAATTATTTGGTTTGCTTCTGTATTCATAAGAAATCGCCTGAATGATAAAAGCGAACAGAATGGCCATCCACACCCAGTAGGCTCCGCCGAAACTTGTGGAGTAGAAGAGGGGGAATGAGGCAAAGAAGGCGCCGCCGAAAGTTACCAGGGTGGTAAAGGTGAGCTCCCATTTACGGCCCAATGTATTCACGATCATCGAACGTTCGGTATCGGTTTTGCCCAGGGTATAAATAAGGGTCTGACCGCCCTGCACGAACATAAGGAAAACAAGCAGGCTGGCCAGCAGTGAAATGATGATCCACCAGTATTGCTGAAGTGTCAGTAATTCAAAAGTTTCAAACATCTTAATGTCCTCCTTCTTGTTTGGGTCCTAACTTGATTTGTTTAAACATAATCCTGAGCTCGGCGATGAGCAAGGTGGTAAAGATTACCGCAAACAGGATAAAGGTGGTAATCACCGCGTTGGTGTCGAGCCTTGATACGGCGGTCATGGTAGGCATCAGGTCCTGAATAACCCAGGGCTGGCGGCCCATCTCAGCGGTAACCCATCCCGACTGTGAGGCAATGTAGGCCAGGGGGATATTGACAATACCGATGGTAAGCCAGAACTTTGACTGAGAAATCTTTCCTTTGTAAACGAGCAGGAGCACGATGGCGAAAAATACCAGGAACCACATGCCCAGGGCGACCATCAGGTGGAAGCTGTAGAAGGTAAGCGGGACATTGGGGACCAGCCTCGAGGGATCATCCACAAAATAGCCATAGCCGAAATACTGAAAGTGCTGATCGAGGATATTTTTGGCTTCTGTAAGCTTGACCTGATCTCCGGCTTCCTTTGCGGCTTTGTATTCGGCCAGCGCGTCGATGGCGAGTTTGCCGCGGGCAATTTTTTCGGCTGCAGACGGGATGCCATGTTCTTCGTTTCCTTCCATCAGGTCCTTAACGCCGGGAATAAAGGCGTTGAAATCCTGAAATGCCATGTAAGAAAGGAAATTCGGGATTTCAAGTTTGAAAACGAAATCCTTGATATTTTCATTGTTGGGGTCTTCAGGCGTTGAAGAAACCACCCCGATCGCGACCAGCGGCGCACCGCGCTGACCGACGTAGAGGCCTTCGAAAGCGGCAAATTTCATGGGTTGGTGACGGGCGATTACCTTGGCGCTGTAATCTCCGGTAAGAATGGTAAACAATGAGGTCACCAATCCGAATACTGCCGCAACCACGATACTGCGTTTTGCAAAGACCAGGTGCCTCTTTTTAAGCAGAAACCATGAACTGATGCCGATGACAACCAACGCGGCGAGCATGTATGACGAAGAGATGGTATGGGTGAATTTGCTCACTGCCATGGGGGAGAACAGCACATCCCAGAAGTGTTCCATTTCATTCCTTGCCGTATCGGGATTGAATTTCATACCCACCGGCATCTGCATCCAGGCGTTCGCGACAAGTATCCACAGGGCGGAAAGGCTGGCGCCGAAAGCAACCAGCCAGGTGGAAACCAGGTGGAATTTCTTGCTGACCTTATTCCAGCCGAAGAACATCACGGCAATAAAGGTGGACTCGATGAAGAATGCCATAATGCCTTCAATGGCCAGGGGTGCCCCGAAGATATCCCCTACAAACCAGGAGTAATTCGACCAGTTTGTGCCGAACTCAAACTCGAGGATGATGCCGGTAGCCACACCTATGGCAAAGTTGATCCCGAAAATTGTCATCCAGAACTTGGTGATACGCTTCCATTCCGGATTGCCGGTGCGCACATAGATGGTCTCCATGATGGCCATGATAAACCCAAGGCCAAGTGTGAGCGGGACGAAAATCCAGTGATACATGGCTGTAAGCGCAAACTGCCCGCGCGACCAGTCAATCAGTGAATAGTCAAAGGTTTCTGTCATGATTGTGTGTATTTATTTAGGATTGGTTAATTGCTCAATCACGTGTTTGCTCCTTTCTTCATCGTTGTCGAAGTTCGACTTAAGGAAGTTCGGGAAAAAGAATATTTTTAGGATCACAAACATGACAAATAGTTTAATCAGAATAATGGCCCATAGGGTGCGGCCAACGGTCATGCTTTTGAACCCTTCATAATAAAAAGTAAAAATCCTGAGAAAGATATTTTTTTTCTTCATAAAAGGTACGGATGGTGGACTTCAAATATACCGAGAAACTTCTGTAATTCACCCCTGATTTGTAATTTATAAAATGTCTAAATTGTTTAATGAGCTCATAAAGGGTACTTGAATGCCTGATTAGTAACGTAAAGAAAATAAAATATATATAATAAAATAAATATAATGAATATCAGCAAAGAATTAAACAATATTGGATGTAATGAACAAAAGACCAAAAAGTGTTTTAGCAATCTGTTGAAATAACATCGAATGATTAGACAAAAAAATCCCGGATTGATATTGAAATCCATCCGGGAGTACACTGGGTAGACTGAAAAATTAACTGTTTTTTATACTTACTAATGGTTGAAATTATTCCGCCGGTACTTGCTTTGTTGCCGGGCCTTCTACAGTATATCCGACTTTTTCTATTGCTGCTGTTATTGCCTCCGTGTTGGTAAGCGTGGTGTCATAGCTCACAACGGTCAGTTCTTCCGTATGGGAGGCTTTGGATTCAGTTACGCCTTCGAGCTGGTTTACGGCTTTCATCACCGTGTTTTCGCAGCCTTCGCAGGTCATGCCTGTAACATGCAGCTCAATGGTTTTAATGGCGGCCACATCAACGTTGGCATTTTCGGATTGATTGGTCTGGTTGCAGGCCATGAACAACAGGCCGGCAGTGAAAACCGCAAGAAGTTTTTTCATACTTTGCTTAGCGTTTAAGAGGTTAGATAAATTTTTGTGACTCAGGACAAATATAGCGAAACTCTTTATAACCCCTGTCCGGAATTACGATTGTTTTGTCTGGCTTCCGGTTATTTTTTCGGGAATCGACACATCCGGGTCATTTTCAAGTTCGTCGATCACGGTCTTATCCCATTTGGGCGTTCCGAGCAGATGCGCCACCCTGCTTATGATGTGGGAGGCAACCGGAGCGGTGAGGAATATGAACACAATCACCAGCAGGCTGATGGCAATCGCATAAAAGTTTGAAAAATAGAAAGCAGCGGCTGTCTGCAGCAACAGAATGCCGAAGGCCGGGGCCTTGGTGGCTGCATGCATGCGTGTATAAATATCCGGAAACCTGAGTACACCGATAGCCGCCAGCAAGGAAAACAGGGATCCGCCGATTAGCAAAACCGCGATGAGTATGACCTTAATCATAATACTTTTTTTTAAGGTAAGAGGCATAGGCCACTGTTCCGATAAAGATAACCAGGGCTACAATCGCTGCAATATCAAGATACCGGTAATTTCCGGTTGAAACCGCAAAAACTATGGTAAATCCTATGCTCAGCGAGGCAATCAGGTCAAGGGCCACAATACGGTCGGGCAGGGATGGGCCCCTGAAAAGGCCGATCAGCGCCAGTAGCATCGACAGCGTAAGAATTACCAGGCTGGTGAGGGTTACCCAATCAGGAAGCTGGTATGCCATTGCATTCATTCGAATACCTCCAGTACTTTTTTTTCAATGCCTTCTTTTATCTCTTTTTCAAAGGCATCACGGTTTTTAATATACATGCCGTGCACATAGATGTTTTTCTTGTCATCGCTGATGTCCATGCAGAGACTTCCTGGTGTCATGGTGATCAGGTTGAAGAGGGCCAGTACCTGACTGTCGCTTTTGGCGGCAATGGGGACTTTCACTATACCCGGACTGATTTTCATAACTGGGCTGAGAATATCCCGGGCAAGCACAAGGTTGGCTTTCACCATTTCCTTCAGGTAAAAAAGCAGGAAGATGAAGAAGTCAATTGTATTTTCGATGATTTTCGGCATAGTTGATTCTCTTTTTAATAACTCATATAATCGCTTCCCAGCACGGCTTCGATGTATGGCTCCGGGTTGAGTAGTTGCAGGGAGGCATCCATTGCGAAATCCAGAATTGGCCTGACGGCAAATCCCATTGTCAGCGTCAGCAATCCCAGAAACGCGACGGGTAACACCATAGAGATTGGCAATTTCCCGTTTTCACCTTCAGGTGGTTCACTGTTTTCAGGCCTGGCTTTCCAGAAGGCTTCATTCCATATTTTCACCATCGAGAATAGGGTGAAGAGGCCTACGGCCAGTGCAACAAAAGAAATGACATATTCGCCTGCGCTGAAACCTGCCGATATCAGGATCAGCTTTCCGAAAAATCCTGAAAGGGGAGGAATGCCGGCAAGTCCGAATGCCGGAATTATAAACAGAATTGCAAGCCAGGGTCTGACTTTGTATAATCCGCCTATGGATTTGAGGTCGTAGCTTCCGGTAACCCGGTTAATCAGTCCTGCTACCAGGAAAGTATTGGTTTTGGCGATGATGTTGTGGGCCATATAAAAAATGGCGCCTGCAACGCCGGTCACTGTAAAAATGCCCAGACCCATAATCATGTAGCCGATCTGACTGATGATATGGAATGACAGGATTTTACGCATATCGTACTGCGAGGCGGCTGTCAGCACGCCAACCACCATGGTGAATCCGCCAATCCACAGGAAAAGCGGATGCCAGAACAGTTTGTCCTGCACAAAAAACAGGGTATAGAAGCGGATCATGGCATACACCCCGACTTTGGTAAGCAATCCGGCAAACAGGGCGGTGATGGCGACCGGCGGGGTGTGGTAGGATGCCGGAAGCCAGAAGAAAAACGGAAATACGGCTGATTTTATTGAAAAAGCGACGAAAAACAGCACGGCAGAAGTGTTGATCAGGACATTGTTTTCGGCGATTGAAAGTTTCAGGGCAAGATCGGCCATATTGAGGGTACCCGTTTTGCCATAGAGCAACCCGATCCCGGCAAGGAAAAACAGGGAAGAAACCAGGTTGAGCGTTACATATTTTACGGCGCCCCTCAGTTGTTTTTTTTCACCGCCGAGGGTAATCAGTACAAAGGAGGCCATCAGCATAACTTCGAACCAGACGTAAAGATTGAAAATATCGCCGGTGACAAAAGCTCCGTTCACGCCCATCAGCAGGCCGTGAACCATCGGAAAATAGAAGAAAGACTGTCGCTGCCTGTCGATGGCCTCAAAAGAATAGATGCTGATGCTTACCGCGATGATGCCGGTGAGCAGAATCATAAAGGAGCTGAAGGCATCCACGACCAGGGTGATGCCGAAAGGGGCAAGCCAGTTCCCGGTATGCAATACAAGTATACCTTCATGCCTGACCCTGATCAGTATGAAAACAGCAAGCATCAGCTGCAGCAGCGATCCGGTAAGGCCGATCCATGGCTGCCATTCTCTCCGCTGAAAATTGATCAGCAGGAAAATAATGGTAATCAACGGAAAGAGTACCGGCAGGGCAGGTAGTATCATTTGGTGTCTCCTTCTTTTAGTTCATCGAGGTCTTCGGTTCCCGTAACCTGATAAAAGCGGTACATGAGTGCCAGAAAGAAAGCGGTAATCCCAAAGCCGATCACGATGGCCGTTAAAATCAGCGCCTGGGGAAGGGGATCGGTAGGATTGGTGAGGCCTGCTTCCATGACCGTGCCGGTGAATTGGGGTTTTCCCTTGTGTAAACCACCGGCCGTAAATATCAACAGGTTGATGGAATGACTGAGCAGCATAATGCCCAGGATCAGTTTTACGATACTTCTCCTGAGCAGCATATAAACCCCTGCTGCAAACAATAGTCCGGTTACAAATGCGAGTATGGTTTCCACAGGTTATTCCTCCATAATATTAAAAATGACAGTGAGCATGATCCCCCACACCGTGAGGTAAACGCCGAAATCAAAGAGCATGGGTGTTCCCAGCTTCAGTTTTGCTGAGAGGGGTAAACTGATACTGATCCATTCACCTGTAAAGAAGGGGTTGCCCGCGAAAAGCGCCGGAAGGGTGCTGATAAAGGCAACGGAGAGGCCGGAAGCAATCAGCATCATCGGGCTGACCCTGAGTTTTTTCTCAGCTTCCCGGGTATCGAAAGCCAGGGCATAAAATACAAATCCGGCTGCGGCCATCAATCCTCCGATAAAACCTCCCCCGGGATCGTTGTGCCCGCGGTAAAATACCAGCAGGGATAGAATCATTGTGACGGGGAGTATCCTGGAAGCCGCCATTTGCAGCAGATGTGACCTCATGTTGCGCTCCCTTTCTTTGTTATGAGTTTCAATAATGCGGTAACACCGATGGCAGCGATCACGAGCACCGTAATTTCCCCAAGCGTATCCAACGCCCTGAAATCAACCAGTATGACGTTGACGGTGTTTTTGCCATGTGCCATCGAAAGGGCGTTTTCGGTGTAGAATTCCGATATTTTGGGATTAAGGTTTATCTGCCCGGCCTTCAGCACCAGCCCTGTCATAAATCCCCCGGCAAGTAATGCGATCACCGCATCGCGCAGGCGTGTCAATTTTGAAGAAAAGTTGGTGAATTTCGGAAGGTGGTAAATAACCACCATAAATAAAACCAAAATGAGGGTTTCGGCAAGTATCATGGTAATGG
>CAZDBX010000050.1:10776-15349 GCA_964503805.1 uncultured Lentimicrobium sp.
GCTACATCGATTGCACCGTAAATAATGAAAAGCAAGGCAATGCCATAACCGGTTGCTCCGAGCGAAAGAATGGCAGCCAGCCGCGATTTTGTCAGGGCCGCATATATCGTTGATGCAGCAATCACAGCCACAATCATCAGTTCATAAAAGCCGGGAGGGGTAACAGCAATGAATTCGGGGGCTTTCCATGAATATGCAATCTGATACCAGGCCAGTGCTGAGGTCATGATAAAGATGGCAATCAGATAATAGCGCTGGTAGCCACTCTGAACCAGCGCGGTTTTCTTTTTGGTCAGTGAAAGGAAAAAATTCAGCCCTTTGTTGAAGGCATCGGCAAACCTGAAGGTTATCACTTCGTTGTTGAAGCGGGTAAGTACAGGATTTACCTTCCGGTAAAGCAGGAAAAGGGCAACTCCTGCGGCAACGGTGACAAAACTCACAAGCAGGACTTCATTAAAGCCGTGCCACAATGCCAGCTTGAGGGTGTCAATGCCTGGCCTGATGGATGTGATGGCCGGTCTTAGCAGCAGGCCGGCAACGGCAGAAGGGAACAATCCGAAGATCAGGCTCACGGATGCCAGGATCATTGGCCCTATCCTGAGCGCCAGTGCCGGGCGTTTGGGCCTTTCCCCGGGGTATTTCAGCGGCCCGAGAAAAAGGTTAAAAATCAGGGCCAGGGAGATGGCGACCATAATCACATTGGTAAGCACTCCGGCTGTAAGCAGTAAGTTGCCGATGTCGGGCAATCCTATTTTTGCTTCATAAATCAGTTCTTTACCTATGAATCCGATCATTGGCGGAAGCCCGGCCATGCTCAGCAGGCTGATAATCGCGGCGATGGCTGCCACCGGCATTACCCTGAAAAGCCCGCTGAGTTTTCGCAGGTCGCGCGAGCCGGCGGATTTGTCGATCAGCCCGGCGATCATAAAGAGCGCCCCTTTGTAAAGTGCATGTACCAATAGAAAGATGATTGCGGCCTTGATGGAGATGTCCGTATCAATTCCCAGCATCAGGACCAGGGTGCCCAACGCGCTGATGGTGGTATAGGCAAGTACTTTTTTGAAATCGGTCTGCGAATAGGCGAAATATCCGCCCAGCAGCATGGTTATGGCTCCGGTAATGGTAAGAATATATTTCCATTCAGGGGTGCCGCCCATAACCGGGCTCAGGCGCATCAGCAGATAAATGCCGGCCTTGACCATGGTGGCAGAATGCAGAAAAGCGCTTACCGGCGAAGGGGCCTGCATGGCTCCCGGTAACCAGAAATGGAAAGGAAACTGCGCCGATTTGGTAAAAGCCCCTGCCAGAATCAGCAACAGGGCCGGCAGGTAGTGGGGATGGTTGCGGATAAGGGCACCGGATTGAAGCAACTCAGGGATTTCCAGACTGCCCACTGCCTGTCCGAGTATTATAAATCCCGCCATCATGGCCAGTCCGCCCGAAACCGTGATCAGCAGTGCCTGTAAGGCGGCGTTGCGGGCTTCAGGTTTTTCGTGGTTAAAACCCACAAGCAGAAATGAAGTTACACTGGTCAGTTCCCAGAAAATAAACATGGTGAATAAATTTCCTGAAAGCACCAGTGACAACATCGCAAATTCAAACAAAATAATAAGAAAGAAAAACCTGTGCTTAAACGGGTATGGCTGCATGTACTTTCCGGCAAATACAAGCACCAGCGCTCCCATGCCGGTGATGAGGAGGGCAAAGAAAAGCGAAAGCCCGTCGAGGTAGAGAGAAAAATTCAGGTAAAGCTCCGGCAGCCAGTTTATGGTAAGGGAAAGTTCTTCACCCGCAGCGGTAAGAGGTGCATAGGTGAGAAACATGGCAAAGCCGGCCGCCGAGATCAGCCCGAGCAGCCACGCAGCATGCCTGCCACCTCTTTGAATTATGGAAGGCGACAATAATGCAGTAATAAGCAGTATCAGCAAATAAATCAGAATCCCGTTCATCCGGTGTTTGCTTTTATCATCATTTTATAATCAGACCGCATTTTTCATTGGGTTAACGAATATAATTATTTTTTGTTTAAGCTTTTAAGAAGATTTAATAAACATGGTTTATGCAGAATCTTAATTGTACGGTCTGCAAAGAGGATAGCGCGGCTTTACGGGAGGGTCGATATTCCCGGAAGTCATGGCGTTAAAAGGAAAAAAATATTTGTCCGGAAACTACTCTTCCAGTGTACTTAAATCGCCGGTATCCTGTCCGAGCACCCTGGCTTTCAGCACGCGTCGCATGATTTTGCCACTTCTTGTTTTGGGCAGGGCATCCGTAAACACGACAAATGCCGGGCGGGCGATGGGACCGATTTCATGCTCCACATGGGCTTTAAGTTCTTCTGCCAGTTTTTCACCGGCCTCCACTCCCTGTCGAAGGACCACGGTTGTGTGTATGATGTTGCCGCGCAGTTCGTCGGGCAGCGCTATGGCCGCGGCTTCGGTCACTGCAGGATGGCTTACCAGGGCGCTTTCAATTTCGGCCGACCCCAGGCGGTAACCGCTTACCTTGATCACATCGTCAATCCTTCCGATGATCCAGTAATATCCGTCTTCATCCTGTCTTGCCGAATCCCCGGTCAGATACCATTGCTGTTCACTGTATTTTTCCCAGTATTTTTCCACAAAACGATCCGGATCACCCAAAATGGTCCGGGCCATTCCCGGCCATGGATTTTTAATAACAAGGTTGCCTTCCTCCCCGGTTTTCACTTCATTGCCCTTGTCATCCACAATGGCCATTTCGTTGCCGAAGAAGGGTTTGGTGGCAGATCCCGGTTTCAACGGTATCACCGGAAGGGGGGTGATCATGTGGCCGCCGGTTTCAGTCTGCCACCAGGTGTCCATAATGGGGCACCGGCCTTTGCCGATTACCTCGTAATACCATTTCCAGGCTTCAGGGTTGATGGGTTCACCCACGGAGCCAAGCAACCGCAGTGAACTCAGGTTATGCCGGTCGGCCCACGACGGGCCGAAACGCATGAGTCCCCGGATGGCGGTAGGCGAGGTGTACAATATGTTGATGCCGTACTTTTCAATCATTTGCCACCAGCGGTTGGGGTAGGGGTGGTTGGGGGCGCCTTCATACATCATCATGGTGGCCCCGTTGATAAGAGGGCCGTAAACCATGTAGCTGTGTCCGGTTACCCAGCCCGGATCGGCTGCACACCAGAAACGATCCTCCGGTTTAATGTCGAATACATACCTGAATGTGGACGCGGTATATACCGCGTATCCGCCGTGGGTGTGGACCAGGCCTTTGGGTTTTCCGGTGGTGCCGGAGGTGTAAAGTATGAACAAAGGGTCTTCGGCATCGGTTTCCACCGTAGCGCAATCGGTACATGCCAGCGGCATTGACATCAGATCGTGATACCAGAAATCTCGGTCATTTTCCATATAGCATTCTTCACCGGTGCGCTTTACGGTAATACAGACTTCAATGGTTGGTGATCGTTTCATCGCTTCATTGGCAATGCTTTTCAGCCCTACCGCTTTTCCGCGTCTGAATCCTCCGTCGGCGGTAACCAGTATGCGGCTGTTGGCATCTTCGATACGCTCTGCCAGCGCTTCCACGCTGAATCCTCCGTAAACCACGCTGTGAATGGCGCCGATTTTGGCGCAGGCAAGCATGGCGATCACCGTTTCAGGGATTTGCGGCATATAGATGGTAACCACCTCGCCCGGCCTGGCTCCCATGGATTTAAGGACATTGGCAAACCGCGAAACTTCCCGGTGGAGGGCGTGATAGGAGAAAGTGCGCAGATCACCCGGCTCGCCTTCCCAGATAATGGCCAGCTTATTGCGGGTGGCGTTTTTCTGATGCCGGTCGAGCGCGTTGTGCACAATGTTGATGCGGCCACCCTGAAACCATTCATAAAAAGGGTGATTGGATGCATCAAGTACTTTATCCCACTTTTTAAACCATTCCAGCCGTCTGGCTTCTTTTGCCCAGAAATCTTCCCGGTTACTGACGGATTCCTGGTAAAGGGCATCATAATCCTTGACAATCGCTCTCCTGATTACCTCTTTCGATGGATGATAAATCTTTTTCAGGTTGTCATTGGGCTTTTCCATATGTACTGTTTTTGTATTTAACAATCGTATTTAGCGGATTGTTCCAAGGTGATATATGATTGCTGCCATGCCGGCGCACACTTACATCAGCAATCTTATCCCCGGCATCACGGTTCTGCCGCAGAGCGGTCCGTAAAGATTGACGGCATCGGAGTCACCCGGAAACGGAGACTGCCGGTTGATAGCCGGGTTCAGGCTCTGTAGCCAGTTGCCAGTGGATTCAATATTAAAAGAAAGGCGTCTATATCCTGCTTTTCAGTCCGAAGCAATATGCTGTTGAACACAGCCTGAGGTTCGTCAAAAAGTATTCATTTTTCAAACCACTGATATACAAATATTTATGCAATTTATTGCAGGTCTGATCATTTTTGAGATTGGATTAGGATTCAAACAAATACCCGCAATGATTTTTTCAGATACTCAATTGAAAAGCAACAGCAACCGGTTTATAACTGAACCGGCAGCGCTGATGGAATGACGTAAGCAGGAAACCGGATTTCCCA
>CAZDBX010000051.1:0-15194 GCA_964503805.1 uncultured Lentimicrobium sp.
AGCAAGCGTCTTCAGGCTGTCGGCAGGTCCTGCCATAAGTTTACAGCCTGAAGGCATGATCCACAATACAGTGAATACAGCAAAACCAAATATGCGGCCTGATTTTTTCAAAAACCGGAATTTCAGAAAGATAAGTTTAAAATATTGTGATTAGCAAAGTTAAAAAAAACACGATTCGTTTGCTTTCTGTAAATGGATTTAAAAGGATTTTGGTATTTTAGATGTTTGAATCCGGTAAAGCGCCACAATCCTTATCCTATGAAAGCAGAACAACTATTCCTTGAACTGAAAAATTACTGTAATGACCATGCGAACCCCGAACTTGTTATAAAATATTCCCGTTATTTTAAGGGAGGGGTGTATGATGCCTGGGGCCTCAGCCAGGCGCTGATGGATGCAAAGAAGGACGAGCTTAAGAAAGCCGGTAATCTTACGGTTGACCTGGTTTTTGATACAGCCCCCTTGCTGATGAAAAGCGGCAAATACGAGGAAACTTCCTTTGTACTGATTCTTTTATCCCTGGTAAAAGATAAGCTACAAAAAACAGATATTCAGCGGATTGAAAACCTGTTTGAAACAGGTATCCGCAACTGGGCCCATGCCGATTATTTAGGAATGTTTTTCCTGCCCGAACTGATGAAGCAGGATTTGATGGGAAAGGAGGATTTCAGGGGATGGGTTACATCGCCCTATAAATTTCAGCGCCGCTGTGTACCGGTGACATTTATCAAACTTCTGAAGACTGGATTAGCCTTTCAGGAGCTATTCACTTTTCTTGAGCCGCTGATGCTTGATCCTGAAAGGGAAGTTCATCAAGGCATGGGCTGGTTTCTGCGCGAAGCATGGAAACTGAAAAATGCAGAAACTGAAACATTCCTGCTAAAGTGGAAAGATTCTGCCCCGCGGTTAATTATTCAGTATGCCTGCGAGAAAATGGACAAAACGGACAAAGCCCGGTTTCGCCGGGCTAAGTAAGTTCTGAACAACTGCTGAAAGAAGGCGGTTACCTGATCATTTTTTGCACGCCAAGTATCTGGCTTCCCTGAATCAGTTTACAGAAATAGATTCCGGGAGCAAGTCCGGAAATATCAAGTTTTATTTCCTCATCAGCGCTGACCACAGCCTGTTCCCGGATGATTCTGCCGCGGGCATCCACGACAATCAGGGAGGCGTTACCGGAATGGTCAGGAACATTTACCTTAAACGTGGCCTCCTCTTTTGCAGGATTGGGCCAGGGGCCTGACAGGTAGTTTGCGGCCAGGGCCGGGATCTGGCCGGCATTGGTGGTAATATCGATGATGGTAATTCCAAAATTGTCGAAGAAGAATCCGTCGGCCGTGGTGTTGGCATCGCTGCGCAGGGTAAACCTGAAACGCACTGATTCGCCGGCATATTCACTCAGATTGATTTCTTCGCGCACCCAGGGATTCTGAATGCCGTCGTAAACCGGTTGTCCGGTTGCCTGATAGCTGGAACCCGTACGGGTATATTTCCCTGCAAGCGGTGCCCAGGTAGCACCTTCATCGCTAGAGACCTTCAGTTGAACATAATCGTATCCGGCCTCAATCCTCCAGCGTGCATAAAAATTAAGGATGGCAACCGATGCATTTGTAAGGTCTATTTCGCTGATGGTCGTAAAAGAGGTGTTCGCGTTGTTTGAATAGAATCCCGAAGGTGAATCGGCAATGGAGTAGGGGGAAGAATAGGGGAAACTGCTGTAAAGTCCCCATTGTCCGTTCCATTTATTCAGGTCGGGAAACTCATCGTAAAATACCACTACCGGAATGCCGTAGTATTTTTCAATGGTATCGCGGGTAATATAAAAACCGTTGTCGAGCGTAAGCACATACCGCAGCGTGTCACCATTGGCAACTTTATCGCTGAGTTCGAAGGAGATGGAATCGGTTTTTGACTGAAGGACAGCCAGATTGCTGATGGTTACCGGGTCGCCGACAGAAAGGAACTCATCCCCGAGGGGCTCAACAGTAACAATGTAATCTGCGCTGGTTTGTCCGAGCCGTTTAACATCGAACACGATATTTGACACTTTATCGGCAATGATCATGGGGGTGATGTCGTCGATTTCGCCGTAAGGACCTGAGAATTTTGCAGCAAGCAGGCTTTGTATCATATTCTCCTGGCAGAGGGGGATTATCCGGTTCACTGCCGGCCAGAATCCGTCGCCCTGGCTTCCCACTTCAGGGGTGTAAGCGAGTATCTTGTTTTTGGTAGTTTGCTCTCCGTACATCCAGTCATCGGAACCTCCGTTTGAGGGATAGATGGTTCCATATCCGGCACCATAAGTATAGTTGTTGTCCACCGTCATTCTTCTTGAGTACTCGGCAAACGCGCTTTCATCGGGCGTTAATTCCGGGATGTAGCCCCAGGCATAAAGCAGCAGGTTGCTGTAGGAGTGGTAATTCAGGGCGATCTTAAAGTCATGTGATTCGCAGAACTCTTTGATGATCTGGGTTTCCGGCTCAGAGAAAGGGGCGGTGCCCCGGTAGGTCTCCTGCGAGGGATAGGGAGAAGAGCCTTCATCATCATATCCCCAGCCCCATCCGTAGTTGCGGTTGAGGTCAACCCCTACATACCCGCCTCCGGTCACTCTTCTGTTTTTGCGCCACATACCGCCCCCGTTCGGATTGGTGGTGATGTTGCGCTGGTATCCGTCAGGATTTACAATGGGAATAAAGTACATCTCGGTATTGTCAACCAGGGTCTTGACCTCGTTGTTGGTTTCATAGTTTTCGAGCAGGTAATACATATAGTACAGCAGGTGCTGCATACCGATCGGTTCGCGGGCGTGGTGCATTCCGGTATAAAGCACCTGAGGCTCATTTTCTGCCTCATTTGGATTATCCGAAATCTTAACATAATAAAGCGGGCGGTCTTCAATACTGTTTATGTCTGATGCAGGTTGTTTTTCCGTGATAAGGTCCGGAAAGAGATAATACATGTTATCGAGGTGATCATAGCATTCGTCCATGGTGCTGAATCCGCCGCAGCTCCCCAGCTCAAAATTGAAAGGTACCGGGTAATCGGAAGGCGCACGGAGGGCCTGGTTTCTTACTTCCCGGGGATCGATTCCTGCATTCCTGCTGGCGTAATAGGATTCCAGGTCATCAATTTCAACCGTGCAGACAAGACCCAGTTCCTGAATTTTGCGGAATTCGCTTTCTGTCAGGGCAGTGGTGAAAGTGTTTTCCTTTTTGCTGTAGAAACCGGCATCCATGGCAATACCCAGGCGGGCAATGGCGGGAATGTCGTCAGGATTAACATCAATGCGGACCTGCAGGTATTTTTCCTGCTGGGCGAAGCCAAAGGCACATATTAACAGTAAAATAACCGAAAGCGTAATGATTTTTTTCATAGATGTAAAATTGAGCTTGGTTATGAATATTATCACAAACGTAAGGGTTTTTTACGAAAAATGCAGAGGTATCGGAAAATATGATTGGAAATGCCCATGAAGGTGTCCTGATTTTTTCGAACCAAAAAGCCTTTCCGATTGTTAGTGCAAACGATTGCGATACAGACATTCATGCATCTTCGTCACTGCACGGCATGCCAGGTTTTTCATTTTTTATGAAAGAAAGCCGGGATTATGGTCATCAACAGGCGATAAATTTCATAAAATATTCTTATTCAGGGAGTGATACTCCCTGCCTTAAAAACAACCCATGCAGGAAAACACAGCGTACAAACCCAAAAATCACATCCGGATAGTAACGGCTGCTTCATTGTTCGACGGACACGATGCGGCCATCAACGTGATGCGCAGAATCCTTCAGTCGTCGGGGGCGGAAGTCATCCACCTGGGCCACGACCGCAGCGTTCAGGAAGTGGTGCAGTGTGCCATTCAGGAGGATGTGCAGGCCATCGCCATTACCTCCTACCAGGGCGGGCATATGGAGTATTTCAAATACATGTATGACCTGCTTCAGGAGGCCGGTTGCGGTCATATCCGCATTTTCGGCGGTGGCGGCGGCGTAATCCTTCCCCACGAAGCCGAAGAGCTTCACCAATACGGAATCGCCAGAATATACTCACCTGACGACGGCCGTAAAATGGGCCTGCAGGGGATGATCAACGACCTGCTCCGGAAGGCTGATTTTGAAGCCGGGAATCTTAATGGTATCGATGCAGCAGTTATACGCTCCGGGAATGTGCGTGCCATCGCAACCCTGATCAGCGCCGCGGAAAACCATCCCGACAAGGCAAAGGAGATTACCCGTGAACTGAAGCAGACATGCAGTACGCTTTCGAGCCCCGTGCTTGGCGTTACCGGTACGGGTGGCGCCGGGAAATCGTCGTTGGTGGATGAGCTGGTACGACGGTTTCTGCTGGCCAATCCCGAAAAGAAGCTGGCAATCCTCTCCGTTGATCCGACCCGCCGCAAGAGCGGAGGGGCGTTGCTGGGTGACCGCATCCGCATGAATGCGATCAATTCGCCTCAGGTATTTATGCGCAGCATGGCCACCCGGCAGGCCAACCTGGCATTGTCGAAATACATCAGCGATGCCGTGTGCATTGTTAAGAATGCTGGTTTTGATCTGGTGATCCTCGAAAGTTCGGGCATCGGGCAGAGCGATACCGAGATCGTGGATTATGCCGATCTCTCCCTGTATGTGATGACGCCGGAATACGGAGCCGCCTCCCAGCTCGAAAAGATCGACATGCTTGATTTTGCCGATGTGATCGCCATCAATAAATCGGACAAGCGCGGAGCCGCCGATGCCTTGCGGGATGTTAAAAAGCAGTTTGTCCGCAACCATAAGCGCTGGGACGATGAACCGGATTCACTGCCGGTATTTGCCACGAGGGCTTCTCAGTTCAACGATGCGGGGGTAAACAGGCTGTTCAATCATCTGATTTCGCTGATGAATGCCAAAGCCGGCAAGGATTTTAAAACGTTTGAAATTGGCGCCGGTGAGGAACAAGGCGCGTCTGCAATTATCCCGCCTTCGAGGGTGCGGTATCTTTCGGAAATCAGCGATACCGTCAGGAATTACAACGCGTTGACGGAAAGGCTGGCAAAAGAGGCCGCCGAGCTTCAATCGCTGGAACAGGCCGGTAGTTTGCTGAAAAAGGAATCGCAGGACGTTCCGGAAACCATTCTACAGCGTATGGAGGCACTACGGAAATCGCTGGGTGAAGACCATCTGGCGGTTATCGGGTCGTGGGAAGAGAAGAGAAAACGGTTCAGCGATCCGGAGTACAGTTATAGGGTGAGGGGAAAAGAGATTAAGGTACAGACCTTTACGGAATCATTATCGCATACCAGGGTGTCGAAAATCTCCATGCCGCGCTACCACAGCTGGGGCGATATCCTGAAGTGGAACCTGCGCGAGAATGTTCCGGGGGAGTTTCCGTATGCCTCCGGGGTTTATCCCTTTAAACGCGAAAACGAAGATCCTACCCGCATGTTTGCCGGCGAAGGCGGACCGGAACGCACCAATAAGCGGTTTCATTACGTTTCGGCAGGAATGCCGGCGCGCAGGCTCTCCACCGCCTTCGACTCTGTTACACTTTACGGCGCCGATCCCGACGTGCGGCCAGATATTTACGGGAAAATCGGGAACGCCGGCGTTTCGGTGGCTTGTCTCGACGATGCCAAAAAGCTCTACTCGGGTTTCAACCTGCTGGATGCCGCCACTTCGGTGAGCATGACCATCAACGGACCGGCTCCGGCCCTGGTGGGGTTCTTTATGAATGCGGCCATCGACCAGCAGTGTGAATTGTATATCCGTGCGCATGGACTCGAATCAGAAGTTGAAAAAAAGATTGCAGCAATTTATAAAGCCCGGGGCACAGAACGCCCGTCCTATCAGGGTGTATTGCCGGCGGGCAACGACGGGCTTGGCCTGATGCTGCTGGGGGTGACCGGCGATCAGGTATTACCGGCTGAGGTGTACCAAAAAATAAAAAACGATACCATTTCAAAGGTAAGGGGTACCGTGCAGGCCGATATCCTGAAAGAGGACCAGGCCCAGAACACCTGCATTTTCTCCACCGATTTTTCGCTCAAGGTGATGGGCGATGTACAGGATTACTTTATCCGGAATAACGTAAGGAATTTCTATTCCGTGTCCATCTCGGGATACCATATTGCCGAAGCGGGCGCCAATCCGGTAACCCAGCTGGCGCTTACCCTGGCCAACGGGTTTACCTATGTGGAGTATTACCTTTCGCGCGGGATGAAGATCGATGATTTTGCCCCGAACTTCTCGTTTTTCTTTTCTAATGGTATAGATCCCGAATATGCGGTGATGGGAAGGGTGGCCAGGCTGATCTGGGCCAAGGCCATGAAGCTGAAATACGGCGCCAACGAGCGCTCGCAGATGCTCAAGTATCATATTCAGACTTCGGGTCGCTCGCTGCACGCGCAGGAGATCGGATTTAACGATATCCGGACCACGCTTCAGGCCCTGTATGCCATTTACGACAACTGCAATTCACTGCATACCAACGCTTACGATGAAGCCATCACCACGCCTACCGAGGAGTCGGTACGCCGGGCCATGGCCATTCAGCTGATCATCAATCATGAGCTGGGGCTGGCGAAAAATCAGAACCCGCTGCAGGGCTCATTCATCATAGAGGAGTTAACCGATCTGGTTGAGGAAGCGGTTTTGTTGGAATTCGACCGGCTGACGGAACGTGGCGGGGTGCTTGGCGCGATGGAAACCATGTACCAGCGCAGCCGCATTCAGGAAGAGTCGCTCTATTACGAGAAGCTGAAGCACGATGGCAAGCTTCCCATTATGGGGGTGAATACGTTTCTTTCGTCGGAAGGCTCGCCCACCATTATTCCGGCGGAGATAATCCGCTCGACCCCGGAAGAAAAAGACTATCAGGTGTCGATGCTCAAACAGTTGCACAAAGCCTGGCAGCCTGAAGCGGCGCAGGCGCTTAAGCATCTGCATCACACGGCAGCGTCCAACGGTAATGTGTTTGAAGCCCTGATGGAAGCGACAAAATATTGCTCGCTCGGACAGATCACGCAGGAGTTGTTCAGGGTAGGAGGGCAGTACAGAAGGAATATGTGATTGCGGATTTTGCTTGTCTCGTGAGACGGCGAGAGCCGGATAACGAGAGATTTCGGATTTTGGATTTTTGATTTTGGAGAAGTGCTGTTACGACGTAGTCACAGACTACGCCGAACGGGGGGTTTTTGATATCGGATATCGGATTTACGAATTTGGATTTACGAATTCCGAATTAGGATTTTGGTAAAGTGCGGTTCCGAGGTAGTAATAGACTTCGCCGAACCGTCACCAAAATTCTCCTAACAGGTTTTCTTCTAACCTGTTAGGTGTGTAAAAGACGTTTAAACCTTAATAAGCTGAACTTCACACACGGACGAGACGTCCACACCTGCCGGGTTTTTGATTTCGGATTTACCTTCGGTGAACTCCGCTTCGCTGTGGTTCGGATTTCGGATTTTGTGAAAGAATTGTTTCGACTTAATTACAGACTACGCCGCACCGGTACCAGAATCCTCCTAACAGGTTTTCTTCTAACCTGTTAGGTGTATAAAAGATGTTTAAACCTTAATAAGCTAAACTTTAAGCATGGACGGGACGTCCACGCCATCCGGGTCGTTGTTTTTCTGAAAGACAGGATTAACAGGATTAACAGGATTTGCAGGTTTAAAAAGGATCTGATTCCGGGAAGATTTACCTTCGGTGAACTCCGCTTCGCTCCGGTTCGGATTTAGGTAAAGTGTTATTTCGACGTAGTCACAGACTACACCGAACAGTTCAAAACAAGACAAGCCTTTTAACTATAACTAAAAGATATGTCAGGCATTTTCGCATGAAAAAATGCATTGACAATCCTGAATCAGAGTCTGAATTAATTTTTTCCGAGTTTTTTAATTTCACCCCAAACCTCCTCTTGCTCAAAAGTTTGTTTATCGCTGTTTAAGGATAGAATTCCGGCACCGATCTCTGAGCCATCACCATGTATCAGGATGTAACCAAACCGATCGCCATATGGTAGTCCCATTATCTGCACCTTACTCTTGGGAATGGTAACCGTGGTGGTTTTTACCCGGGATAGTCCAAGTCCTTCATAAGTATCAGTATTCGAATAAGAATAGGAGTATTCGAAGGTGTAATCTCCATATATGCCTTTGTCGTTATAATGCATATTGGCAAAAACTGCCTTTTTGCTCTTTTTATCTGCAGGTGGTTTTTCGTTCAGCCTGAAAATATTCAGCCAATCATCAATATTAAAATGATAATTGTCGCTAAAACTGATGGGCAGTTTTTTACCTGCAGAAAAGCATCCTTTCTGCTCACTCAGCCCTTTTGCATCCCCGTGTTTACAATAAACGTCTTTCCGGACTTCCTCATCCTTCATAACCATAATACCATGACCAGCCTCGGTATCTTTTTTACCCCGCAGGTCAACCTGCCAGTAATTGTAAACAATGCTGTTGGCATTCTTCTTTCCTTCCAGCAATCTCACATAACGGGAATCTTCGCTTGCGCAAAACCCGATGATGCTATCGCCCAGGGGGATCAGCAACATAAGGCTCGGACCCATTTTATCGTACTGTGATGTCCTGTAAAAACCTGCCCAGTCCTTATCGGTGAGGATAACCTTTTCATCGAAGAAGGTGCGCGGCAGTAGTTGCAGGAAGGGTTGTGCAGAAACAGTGCAATTCAAACCAATCGCCAAAGTCATCATTGCTAAAATTTTCTTTTTCATGGCGCCGTTTTCTTATCAGGAACAAAACATTCTTTTCAAACCTCCGCTGTTCGGTCAGGAACAGAAATCTCTGCAATCAGCGGGTAAGCATATCCTTATGCCGGAATTGAGACTAATCCTGATATCAGACATTTTCCGGTTTTCAGGTTGTTTGCGGACAGGTTTCTTTCAAAAAACGGGAAAGATTAATACTTTGCCATTCAATAAATCAGTGTGGATGTCTCATATTAAGAATCAGGACAGACACTGTAAATGCCAGAAACAGATGTTACCGCTTCAGTGGAAAGGATGAAATGAATGGAAGTAAAACGGGAGGAAGCGGGAATAGTTTTCCACCGAAACTAAAACATAAAGTTACTGATTTTTAACCAGAAAGGCAAATTCTCAGTACCAAATTTTACGACATTTCTTTTAATGCGGCTAATCTGAAGGGTCTTCATTAAATAGAAATACCTCCTCAATGGTAACTTCAAATACCCTGGCAATATCATAAGCCAGTTTCAATGACGGGTTGTATTTGTTTTTTTCCAGAAAGACGATGGTTTCCCTCCTAACGTTAACTCTCCGGGCCAGTTCTTCCTGTGTCAGATTATATCTGGCGCGCAGTTCTTTAATACGGTTATTCATGCCTGATTCCCCAGAAATTGTAAATCAGCCATGATAAAGCAAAAACCACGCCCATTCCAAGTATCCCGGTTCCGATCAGCTGTTCTGTATCCATTGTCAGCCGGTCCTTCAGGAAAAGAAGGATTACCCAGATGTAAAGTGAAATATAATAGGACAATGCCGCTGCTTTTCGCAGGATCTGTTTGCTGAGTTCATCCTCTGTCGGTTCACCCCGCTTTTCGCTGACAAGTCGCTTAAACCCGATAAAGAGCGCGAAGACCACGAGCAGCCCGATCACGAAGAAATGAATGGAGTCAGTTGTTCCCATAGGTTCCGAAAGGCTGAAGAGCCAGTATGCGACCGATACGGTTACAAGACCGGCAACCAGGAACAGAAGGTAAGATCTTTTCATGATATGTGTTATTTAAATCTAACACAAAGTTAGAAAAATATAACATAGAAAGTCAAGTTTTTGGCAAAAAAGATTTTTACCTGGAAGAGGCTGCTTCGACGTAGTCGCAGACTGCGCCTAATGAGGGACGGGGGACGCCCCTTCGACTTCCCTTCGGCTCCCCTTCGGCTTCGCTCAGGGTAAACGCTCAGGGTGAACGCTCAGGGACCGGGACGAGGGACGCTGAAGGAGGGACGAGGGACGCTGAAGGAGGAGAGAAAGGGAGAGGAAGAGAGAGGAAGAAAGGGACAAGGATTCTCCTGACAGGTTTTCTTCCAACCTGTTAGGTGTTTAAAAGACGTTTAAACCCTGATTTTCAAATTCTCACATCAACTAATTAATCAGACTCCCTTCCCAACCAGGTGCAGCTCCAAATCCGTCATTATGCCTTCGAGGTTTTTCACTTTTGCACCCTCTACGGGGAAAGTCAGTTGTACGCCTTCTATTTTGCGGATGGTTTGGATCAGGGAAGACTGGTGTTCCGGTTCGAAAGGGCCTTTGGTGAGCAGGAAATAATCCGCCTGACGGTAGGCAGGTACCAGTTTGGCGGTGTGGTTGCTGTTCGCGATCAGGTAAAAGTGAAGCCGGCGGTTGCACTCATAATACGCGAAGAGCGGAAATTCGGGCAGGGTCCCTTCTTTTTCCTGGTAAACGGGAAGATCGTCGAGCCTTGTAAGGGAAAGGGCGGCGCTGAGGTTGATGTGGTAGGCCAGCCGGTAATCCTTCAACTGGCTGCTGATACCAATAATCCCCAGATCGGGATAGGACAGGGGTTCGCTGATCAGTTTCTTTCTGGCCATGGCAGTGGTTTCATGCAAAGATAATTATTCGCTGAGGTTATTCTGACTGCCGGCTAAAGTTTTCAGGATTTGAAAATAATGCTTTATCTGTTTCAGGCGGTGTGTTCCGACGTAGTCACAGACTCCGCCGAACGAAGGCAGCTAAAGCTTTCAGGAATGAAAATAATGGCAGGCGATTTAAACAGGTAAGCTACGGTTCATCTGTAAATAGCACAATTTCTTTAAAGCAAAACAAATATGAACAATAGCCAATGGCGCAGGTTTATATATAACTATCAGCATAAGTATATTCGTATCAGCCTTCCGTTTTTTTGAATTGTGTGTTGTGTTTTTATAAGTGTAATGATTCATTGCACGCGTTAACAAAAGCCCTGATAACCGACTATGCCACAGGGCACTGAATGAATGAAAAATGCCTGCTTGTGTTGCAAACCCGGTTTTATCAATAACTATACATTACGATAAAATGAAGTATTCGCTGAAAACCATTACAATTATTTTGCTGATGATTTTCAGCAGTAATCCGGCACAGTCGCAAAATGCGAAACTTGACAGTCTTAACCGGCTTATCCGGAATGAAACCGATGAAAAACTACGAATTAATCATATGCTTGAAAAAGCTGACCTCCTGGCCATTATCAACCTTGACTCCGCCATCAGCTTTAATCTGAAAATTATAGATGCGTCGAAGCAGATAAACTTCGGACTTGGTCAGGAGGAGGCAATGCTTAAGCTGGTTCATAATTATACCTATGCGGGAATTTCGGCGGCAGCACTCAGACAGTTGTCCGGTTTAAGGCGTTATGTTGAACAAACCGGGGATTCGGGCAGTTTCGCCAATTACTATTCTACGGCTGGTTTGTATTATGGCATGCAAAGCTTGTATGACTCCTCCATATACTTTTACGAAAAGGCCATTCCGCTGTATGAAAAGATCGGAAACCGGATGCGTACAAGCCAAAGTGCTTCAAATATAGCCATTGCCTATCAGCAGCAATCCAACTATCCCAGGGCATTGTTTTATCAGCAGAAAGCGCTCAGAATTCAGGAGGAGGACGGGAATATTTCAAGTCAGGCTTATACATTGGTGAACATGGCCAACACCTATCAGAATATGGGTGACAACCCGCGTGCAGAGAGTTATTTTCTAAAATCTATTGATCTGGCGAAACGGCAGCAACTGACCAATGTCGAATTGTATGCTTATACCAATCTTTCGAGTATGCATCTAGAAACTGAGCAATGGCAAAAGGCGTTCGATAATGCTATGGAAGCTGTAAAACTTGGAAAAAGAATGGGCGACAAGGGCATTCAGGCGGCAAGTTTGTCAAAAGCGGCTTTGGCAAAAGCAAATCAGCGCGAAACCGGTGAAGCCCTGCAATTATCAGGAAGCGCCATAGCCCTCGCCGATTCAGTTAATCAGCCCATGATTACCCAACAGGCATATTCAAGTATGGGATTTGTTTTGAAAACGCAGAAAAAATGGAGTCAAGCCATTCCCTACTATGAAAAGGCGATGGCTTCCCTTGCGAATGCCGATCTTTTTGTAGAGGAAAACGGAAGTCTTTTCAGGGAACTGTCAGCGTGCTACGAACAGATTGGTAATACGGCCAAAGCGCTGGAGTTGTATAAAAAATATACGGTAATCTCCGACTCCATTAACAGCCGGGAAAACATCCGCAGGGCGACTGAGCTTACCATGAATTATGAATTTGAGAAAAAGGAACAGGCTGCCAGGGCGCTTCAGAATGCCAAAGATGAGCTTAACCGCACCCGGATGATCGGCCTTGGAAGCGGCCTGTTTCTTTCCTTTATTATTATTATTGGCGCCTTAATTGGCTATCGGGGGAAACAAAGGGCCAATGCGCAACTCAGGCAACAAAAAGCCGAAATAGAAAATGCGTTGAAAAGACTGAAGGATACCCAGGCGCAATTGATTCAATCAGAGAAAATGGCTTCCCTGGGCGAACTGACTGCCGGCATTGCCCACGAAATTCAGAACCCGCTGAATTTTGTCAACAATTTCTCCGAGTTAAGCGATGAATTGATTGCAGAGATCAGAGATGAACTGGCCCTGGGTAATTATGAAGGTGCAATCGAACTGTTGAATGATGTTCAGGAAAACCTGAAAAAAATAACCCATCATGGTAAAAGAGCTGATGGCATTGTAAAGGGGATGCTTCAACACAGCCGTAACAGCACCGGAGATAAGGTGCCCACCGACATCAACAACCTTTCGGATGAATACCTGCGATTGGCCTATCATGGGATGCGGTCCAGGGACAACAGCTTCAATGTTAATATTATAACCGAATACGACCCTGCTGTAGGGGAAGTGGATGTTGTCCCCCAGGATATGGGAAGGGTAATGCTCAACCTGATCAATAACGCCTTGTATGCTGTTGCTGAAAAAGGTAAAGAATCAAAGGGTAACGGGGTAGATTACGAGCCTCAGATTTCCCTGGTTACAAAAAGGAATCATAGCGGCGTAGAAATCAGGGTATCGGACAATGGAACCGGGATTCCGGACGCGATAAAAGACAAGATTTTCCAACCTTTCTTTACAACGAAACCAACCGGGCAGGGTACCGGATTGGGGTTAAGCTTAAGTTATGATATTGTTACCAAAGGGCATACGGGAGGGTTTAAAGTAGATACAGCGGAGGGAAGGGGAACCACATTTACCATTTTTATTCCAACAGGAACAAAATGATTAAGATATTGGTCGTTGATGACGAAAAAGACATACAGCCCTTGTTTGAACAACGGTTCCGCAAGGAAATCAGATCAGGTGAAATACTGCTTGAGTTTGCCTTTTCGGGTGAGGAAGCACTGATTTGCCTCGAAAAATACGTGCATGAAGCGGTGCTTATCCTATCCGATATCAACATGCCGGGCATGAGCGGGCTGGAGTTGCTCAGCCGCATCAAAGCCAAATATAATGATCCCCCGCCATTGGTGATGATGATTTCAGCTTACGGGGATCAGGAAAATTACACAAAAGCCATGGAGCAGGGGGCCGATGACTTTATTTCGAAACCGGTGGATTTTGTAGCGCTTAAAGAGAAAATAAAAAAATGTTGTGATGGCTAAGATATTGGTGGTTGACGATGAGCCGGATCTTGAGATACTGATCAGGCAGAGATTCCGTAAGAAAATCAGGGAAGGGGAGTACGATTTCGTGTTTGCCGGCAATGGCCGTCATGCGCTTGAGCAGCTTGAGCAGCACCCCGATGTGGAAATTGTGCTCAGCGACATCAACATGCCCGAAATGGATGGCCTTACCCTGCTGTCGAAGCTCAACGATCAGCACGTGCTGCTTAAGGCTGTGATTGTTTCAGCCTATGGCGATATGGAAAACATCCGTACGGCTATGAACCGTGGTGCATTCGATTTTGTTACCAAACCGGTTGATTTTCATGATCTCGAACTCACCATCGAAAAAACCCTTTCGCATGTAAATCAAATCCGGCAAACGCTTAAAGCAGTTAAGGAAAATAACATCCTCAGAATGTATGTTGACGAAACAGTGCTGCATTTTATGAACAGCAGGGAATATGAATCAACCCTAATGGTAAGTGAAACACTTGAAGCCAGCATCGCCTTTATTGATATCTGTGGGTTTACTTCAATCAGCGAAAACGAAACACCCGATAACGTTGTGAAACTGCTCAACAGTTATTTTGATTTGATGGTAAAAGAGATTATTAAACAGGAAGGATACATAGATAAGTTTATCGGCGATGCGATTATGGCTGTTTTTCGCGGCGATTATCACCTGGACCGGGCGATTGATGCCTGCCTGGCGGTCCGCAGTGAAATTGAAAGGCTGCCTGTTTTTTCAGAAAATGTCAGCTACAAACCAAATGTTTCAATCGGCATTAACAGTGGAGAAGTGATATCGGGCAATATCGGCTCTGCCAGTCTGCGCAGGCTCGATTACACGGTAATCGGTGATGTGGTAAATACCGCGCAAAGACTGCAATCGGCAGCCAGACAAGGGCAGATCGTAATTTGCGATGAAGCGTACCAAAGAATAAAGCATTCTTTCAAATGCCTGCAAATCGGCGAAATCACACTTAAAAACAAGCAGAAGCCGGTGGTGGTGTATGAGGTAATCAGCTAAATGCTTGATAAATCAAATGGTTTCGACGTATTCACAGACTACGCCTGAAGGAGGGACGAGGGGCGCCCCTTCGACTTCGCTCAGGGACCGGGAAGAAGGACGAGCGGTGGTGGTCGAGCGGAGCCGAGACCACCATTTGGGAGGAGAGAAAGGGAGAGGAAGAGTGGGACAAGAATTCACCTGACAGGTTTTCTTCTAACCTGTTAGGTGTGTAAAGGACGTTTAAACCTTAATAAGTTAAACTTCAGAACAGAAAGACAGGATTAACAGGATTTGCAGGATTAAAAGGATTCTGATACCGGGAAGATTTCGGATTTTGATAAAGTGTAGTTTCGACGTATTCACAGACTATGCCTGAAGGAGGGACGAGGGACGCCCCTTCGACTTCCCTTCGACACCCCTTCGGCTTCGCTCAGGGTACACGCTCAGGGTGAACGCTCAGGGACCGGGAAGAAGGACGAGCGGTGGTGGTCGAGCGGAGCCGAGACCA
>CAZDBX010000052.1:0-6083 GCA_964503805.1 uncultured Lentimicrobium sp.
TCAGTTTCCGGTTGAATCGCCAGCGCTTATTCCCCGTCTGCATTATACCTGATTACATTCAGGCTGGAGACGGCAGCGTCAATTTCGAGATCGATCTTTTTGACGGCACTTTCGTAATTGTCGGTACGGTAAAGGCCGTTGCGGATTTTTTTGAATCCCGGGAAGTTGCGGCTGGTAAGGGCGGTTTCGGTTTTCAGCTGGGCGCCCACCGATTCGGGCAGCCTTACATCTATGGAGGCGGCGCCTGCATCTATGCTCACCGAGGTGTAGTCGTTCTGGTCGCCAAGCTTGAGTTCAATGGACGAAGCGCCTCCGTCAAGGTCAAGATGACCGACTTTATAGTTGCTCAGGTCAAAATCAATGCTTGCAGCGCCGATATCGAAGTCAAAATCCCATACCGGTTGGGTATGTAAACCCAGCTTTACCCGGTTGCCCTTGTTTTTAAACCTGATATTTGATTCATTGATTTTCAGCTCAATAAACATTTTACTGCTGTCGTTGCGCGAAGTCATGCTGTAATTGCCCACCGTTCCCTGTTTGAAGAAAGTCAGCAGTTTGTCAGACGGGGCGGTATCGTTCAGCCTGAAATCTCCGGCTGCAGCTTCAAGTTTCAATTCAACCCTGCTGATGGCGGAATCATACTCCTGATAAAGTTCCTGGGTTTGTTCACTGTCGTCCCAATTACTGTCATCGCGCCAGCTGTGCCGGTATTCACGATCGGAATCGCGCCATCCGAAACTGTAATAACCTGTCCTGTCGTAACGGTTTACCAGAAACACGGATATGGCGATGGCCAGCACGGAGAAGATCAGTTTCAGGTAGTCTTTTACCGGGATCAGCGAGATGCCCCAGAGGATCAGGATCAAAGGCCATAATCTCCAGATGGTCAGCCAGTCAAAGTAGATCATCCCTATGTTTTTCAGGATGAATAGGGTGCCGATAATGACAAGGATCACACCCCAGAATATTTTGCGGTAGCTCATGGTTTATGGATTAAAAGGTTTGCGGATTGTTTTCATTTTTTTCTTCAGCATTGCCGGATGTTTCGCTCTTATTGCCTTTCTTCGGCAGGTTGCCGGCAATCAGCACCAGCCCGATGGCAATCAGGATTACGGGCCACAGGTCGCCGAAATCAATTCTGGGGACAAAGCGCTCGATCAGAAAGATGGAACCGATGAAAATCAGCACAACACCGCCGATCAGGCTTCCTTCAACTTTTTTGCGTTGCTGCATTTCCGGCGTAACGGGTGTGCCGGTATTGAACGGTTCTCTGGGTTTCCCCTGCTCAAATCCTTCGTAGGTTTCCCCGACGCCGGTGTCTGATCCTGAGGGGGCGGGATTGGGAGGTGCTGCACCGGCATAGTAGCTGGTATACTGATTCTTCTCCGGCAGGATAATCCAGAGAATTAAATAGAGTAACACCCCGCTGCCGCCGAAGATTACCAGCAGGACAAAAATAAGCCTTACGATAGTGGGATCCATGCCGAAGAAATCGGCCAGACCGCCGGCCACCCCACCGATGACCCTTCCGTGAACGGAGCGGTATAATCTTGTGTCTGACATAACTTGTTTTTTATTTTCGATGGTTTGACGCAGCACCTGCGTAAAGGTTACACCGGCTTATACTTCGGCTTCCCTTCTTTTGCGAGCTACCCGCCTTGCCGTGAGGATGCTGAGTTCGTATAGTCCGTAGAGCGGAATACACACCAGTATCTGACTGATAATGTCGGGCGGGGTAATGATGGCAGAAATGGTGAGCAGGATTACCAGCATGTATTTGCGGTTCCTGGCAAGGAACTCAGGCGTAATGATACCTACTTTGGTCAGGAAGTAGACAAATACCGGAAGTTCGAAAACCACCCCCAGTGAAAAAGTAACCGAAACCACCGTGCTGATATACGATGACAAAGCGATCTGATTGTTGATGGAATCGCTTACCTGGTATGTGCCGAAGAAGTTGAGGGTTAAGGGAACTATCAGATAATAGCTGAAGAGAATGCCCAGCAAAAATAGCAGTGACATTACCCAGACCGCCCCGCGGGAGTGACGGCGTTCGTTCTCGTAAAGCGCGGGTTTGATAAACCGCCAGATTTCCCAGATTACATAAGGCGCTGCAGCGATCAGCCCTGCAAACATGCTGATGTACATGTGCGTGGTAAACTGTCCCGAAAGGTTGATGTTGATGATCTGAAGGTTGAGGTTTCCGAGACAGAGGGAAGGAACGCCGGCCCAGTCTCCCAGCCTGCAGAGCAGACGGTTGGTGATGAATTCCGGTTCCTTGGGGGCAAGGATCAGCGTATCGAAAATAAACTCCCGGTTGATAAAAGCGGCAATGCCCAGCACGATAATGGCAAGGGCTGATCTGAACAGATGGCCGCGCAGGGCATCCAGATGCCCCCAGAACGACATTTCCTCCGCGGGTTCAGGATCTGCTGCTTTTTTCTTGCTCGAAACAGGCTCAGGCATTCCGGATAGTTGATTGATGCGTCAAAAATACGCAATCTCCGTGAGCTAACCTAACACATTATTACAGGCCGTCACAGGCGACCCGTAAGACGGTGTTTCGTCTATTGGAGATGATTTTTCGCATCTCGCGAACCGGAGTGAATCCCGCTTGATTTCAGTTTTAGCAACAGTTCCCCGGCGTCAGTCAGGGCCTGTTTCACCGAAAGGCCGGGATGCCTGATCAGCTGCCGGGCTCCGGGCATGCGCGAAATCAGATACGGCAGGGCCGAAAAGGCCATGGTTACCGCCATATATGGCCCCTGCATGCCTCTTTTTGTAAGGAAACCCTGTACTACCGGATTCCTGATCTCGATGCTGATGGCCGAAAAGGCGGTGATCACCACGATCGCCCGGAGCGTCATCGCCAGGCCGGCCATAAATCCTTCCCGGCTGAGGCAGATCCAGCGGGCGCAATCAACTTTCCAGAACAATGCGGCAAAAACAGTAATGATGAGAAATTGCAGCCAGAGCGCCGGTTTTCTGAATCTTCTGAAAACCTCTTTATATCGCCGGCTTATCAGCAGGCACCAGACTGCCACGGCAGCCAAACCGGTTATTATTCCTGTCTGCCCGGTCAGTATGATAAATGCCGGTATCGAGCAGAGGTGCAGCAATAACAGCGTGAGCGAAAAGCGACGTCCGGTGGCGGCAAACGGTTGTTCCGCGGATGGTATGCTTGCCGGAAACTGATCCGTTTGTAAAGTTTTTTCCGGAACCGGCACCGAAAGTCCAAGCATTCCGGCAGCCAGTCCAGCTGCTATATAAACGCCTGCCAGCGCGGCCAGCAGCTTCCAGGGGTCGGGATTTTCAACGCCGAACTGACGGGCGGCAAAGCGGTATATGTTCAGATATACTTCAATCAGACTGAACCCGTAAAGGATCAGTATGCTGATAATTTTATGAAGCAGCGCGCTGCTTACCCCGAGCACCCCGCCGGTGATATACCCGGCTTTGTTGGCCCCCAGCAGCCTTACCGATAATTCAAGCAGCATGGCTTCGGTCATTATGCCGGTCATAGGCCCCAGTATCATTGAGCTTGGAGAGATGGATTTCATCAGGGCGCAGATCAGGCCGGCACGCCAGATCAATCCCCGCTCAGGCCACAACCGGTGAAAGGCAATCATCAGCACCATCCCGGTAACGGCCAGCATGCTGCCGGCAAAAGGAATACGCATATTGTGAAGGAAACTGCCGATGATGATCTCGAAGGAGGCCCACAATCCCCCGGCTACAGCCGCCTTGATCCATAATTCATCCGGAAGGGATGCATCCCTGTAACTGATTGCTGCGGTACCGGCTTGAACAGGCATATGGTTGGCTCAGGAAGAACAAATATAAGAAACCGGCGGTATTTTCGTTTCCGGTTTTCCCGAAACCAGGCATCCGCCTTGCCATATCGGGAGTTAATTCATTTCTGATGGGATGATTATCAGGCCACAACATAATCGCTATCGGGATCGTAATGGTGGCAAAATTCTTTTGGCAAGTTGCAACGTTAATACCGGCACATCAACTAAAGAAATTATCCGGAACCGGTAATTCTGAGGGCATCCTGAAGGTTTTATCAAAGCCGGCCGATGTCTTTTTGCGCTTCCTTTTCCGTTGCCGTGAGGACATCCATCACATTGTTTAATGCAGTTCCGGCCTCAAAAATGCCCGCAGGGGCGAGGGTCCAGCGCTCAGCCACGGCTTCGGTAAGTAGTGCGCGGACTGTCACGATGACCAGTCTATGCCGGGCTTCGGCAAATAAACCGGGCAGGATTGCCGCCCAGCCGTCGTTTTCCAGTTCTGCCGGGCCGATCTCATCGAGGATCAGCGCACCGGGTTTCTTTGCGATGGTTCCGGCAAGCCATTGTTTTCCCATGTCGAATGCAAGGGGGTTAAACCAGAACCTTCTGAACCTGATCCATCCTCTGCGGGGTGCGCTCTCGCATAGGGTCACGGTTTTGCCATCCGGAATAAGTTCAAGGTCAAAGCCTGAACGCCGGTTGTTTTCCCACTTTCCGTGGGCGAGGATTCCGCCGGAACTGATCCCCTTCTGGGCCAGGGCGTCGCTGATTTCTCTGAGCAGCGAGGTTTTGCCGCTCCCCTGTTCTCCGGTGATGATAAACAATCCCTGCATCAGCCTTTTTCTTTTTCTGGAAAGAAAAGGCAACTGTCGCCGTAGCTGAGGAATCTGTAGCCGTTTTCCAGGGCAAAATGATAGGCTTTTTCCCATCCATCGCCGATAAAGGCGGCCACCAGCAGCAGCAGGGTGCTCCGGGGCTGGTGAAAGTTGGTCACCAGGGCGTCGCATATCCTGAAGCGGTAGCCGGGAGCGATCATAATCCGGGTGAACCCGCTGATGGAGTTCATCCGCCTGGCGGTGAGATAATCGTAGATGGCCTGCAGGGCTTCAGCAGGCGGGATGTTGGTTTCCGCCTGGTATGGTTCCCATTGGCCAATAAAGAACTCCTCCCCGGGATCTTTGCCATTGATCAGTTGTACCCCCAGCCAGTAAAGGCTTTCGAGCGAGCGCATCGATGTGGTCCCCACAGGGATAATGTTGCCCCCGCTGTGCTGCAACAGCCTGAGGATGCCCTGCCGTTCGATGATCAGTTCCTCCTCGTGCATGGCATGCTCACGGGCATCTTCGACCGACACAGGTTTAAAAGTGCCAGCACCTACGTGCAGGGTGAGGTATTCGAAGCTGCAGTGCCGCGATTCAAGCTTTTCCAGAACCGCCGGCGTGAAGTGAAGGCCGGCCGTGGGCGCCGCCACCGAGCCGTTGAATTCCGCGTAGATGGTCTGATACCGTTCCGTATCGCTCTCCACCGGTTCCCGGTTCAGGTAGGGTGGGAGCGGGACTTTGCCGGCAAACTCCAGCACCTGTTCGAAAGGCATCTCCGGCTTGTCCCAGCCAAAGGTGATCTCAAAAGCGTCGCCGGTCATTTCCCCCTTAAGGGCGCTGAGCGTGACCACGCCCGATCCGGTTTCAACGGTCATTTCAAGCGGTCCCGATTTCCAGCGTTTGGCATTTCCCACCAGGCATTTCCAGGTGGCGGTGCCGCCGGTCTGCCCGTATCCGCCAAGGGGCTGCAGGCAGAAGATTTCAATGCGGGAGCCGCTGGCTTTGTGGAAGATAAGCCGGGCCCTGATCACCCGCGTATTGTTGAAAACAAAGAGGCTCTTTTCAGGGATGTGCCGGTCCAGCATTGAAAACCGGGAGTCGGCCGGTTTGCCGTCGCGGAATACCAGCAGCCGGGTGGCATCCCGCTGCTCAAGCGGGAAACGGGCGATGCGTTCGTCGGGTAGAGGGTAATCGTAATCGTTTATATTGATATATTCAGGCAGCATGATCCGGGGTGGCGGCATTTTTTCGGCTGCGAAATTAGTAAAAAAGGGCATCGGGATGTTGAATGTATTAACGGGCTGATACCACCTGGATATGTCTATATACATTCTCTCTAATTTAATGTTCCGGTGCGCTGCACCTGATAATCTGTTTAATGCCTGGAATCCTAAAAATGTTACGGTGCTCCGCACCTGGTAATCTATTAATGCCTGGGATCCTAAAATGTTCCGGTGCGCTGCACCTG
>CAZDBX010000052.1:6183-14996 GCA_964503805.1 uncultured Lentimicrobium sp.
ATGTTCCGGTGCGCTGCACCTGGTAATCTATTAATGCCTGGGATCCTAAAATGTTACGGTGCGCTGCACCTGGTAATCTATTAATGCCTGGGATCCTATAATGTTCCGGTGCGCTGCACCTGGTAATCTGTTTAATGCCTGGAATCCTAAAAATGTTCCGGTGCGCTGCACCTGTAATCTGTTTAATGCCTGGGATCCTAAAATGTTACGGTGCTCCGCACCTGGTAATCTATTAATGCCTGGGATCCTAAAATGTTCCGGTGCGCTGCACCTGGTAATCTATTAATGCCTGGGATCCTAAAATGTTACGGTGCGCTGCACCTTGAGATGATTGAATTTGTTGCCAATTTTCCGGTCCCTGATTTACACCGGAATATGCAGGTGCAGCGCACCGGAATATTCATAGACAGGAAATTCCCGGGAAATTAATAAGGTGCAGCGCACCGTAATATTCTTATCTTTGTAGTAAGATATTTATATTACGATAGACATATATCCTATGGCCAATACGTATACACAATTTTACGTTCATCTTGTTTTTTCTCCGAAGAACAGAAACGCCCTGATAGATAAAAGCTGGAAAGACAGCCTGGAGAAATACATTACCGGTATTGTTCAGCAAAACGGACATAAAATGATGGCCATTGGCTGCATGCCGGATCATATTCATATTTTCATCGGTTACAATGTCAATCAGCTGATTCCGGTTTTGGTTGAGAATATAAAAACGTCGAGCAATGCCTGGATAAAGGAGAACAGGTTGTCAAAATATAAATTTGAGTGGCAGCGCGGATATGGCGCGTTTTCCCATTCGCGTTCACATGTGGATAGTGTCGTGAAATATGTGATGAATCAAGAGGAACACCACCGGGAAAAACGTTTCAGAAGTGAATATCTGGAGATTCTAATGAAGAATGAGGTTAATTTTAAGGATGAGTATCTTTTTGAGTTTTTCGATGACTCAAACAATTGGGATTAGCTCATGGTGCGCTGCACCTATGGATCGTTTGATTACCTGATGGTAATGTTGCGGTGCGCTGCACCCGGATTTTTTTTCTACCCGGCATCCTAATATGGTTAGGGTGCGATGCACCTGGATATGTTTTTTCTACCTGGCATCCTAATAAGGTTAGGGTGCGATGTACCTGATATTTTTTTCTGTCGAACAAGCTAATAAAGTTTCGGTGCTCCGCACCTAAAGATCTATCTAATACCTGGAATTATAAAAATGTCACGGTGCGCTTCACTTCTGATTCTGTAAATGCTATGCATGCCCAGGCAAACACCCGTGCAACCAACGTTTCAACCGGATTCTCGCAACCCCATTGTTAAAAAAATAAAAATTTTCATCACAGAAAACTTTTAAACCAAAAAAGTTTTCTAGTTTTGCGGTCCGAAAAATCTCTGACCAATGGAAGCAAGGGAAAAGATACTGGATAAAGCGATTGAGTTATTTCTGAACCTCGGGGTAAGGAATGTAACCATGGACAGCATTACCGCTGAATCCGGTGTTTCGAAGCGCACGATCTACGAGTTGTTCAAAGATAAGGACGACCTGGTGGTTCAGTCGCTGCGCGAAATGATTATCCGGCACAACCAGGATATGCTGGGCATTATCTCTGAAGCGGGCAATGTGATTGAAGCCATCTTTATGATTATGAAAATGGAGGCGCAGCGGCGGGGTTCCTTTGCCCGGGTGTTTACCGAAGACATCAAGAAGTACTTCCCCGTGGTGAACGCTTCGCTCTATTCATGCAAGAAAAGCCTGAAGGAGTTTTCGGCATCGTTCACCCTCCTCGAAAAAGGTATACGTGAAGGCATCTTCCGCAAGGATATGCGCCTCGACCTGGTGGATAACTTCCTGCACGAACTGATCGGCCTGATGCATAACAGCGACCGGCTCAGGATGCTGCAACCGACCGGAGAAGAAGTGCTTTCGAATATCTTCCTGCCTTACTTCAGGGGAATCTGTACCCCCGAGGGTGTAATTCTGATGGACAAATACACGGAAAATATCAACGATTATATAGAAATATGATGAAAACAACGCTTATCTCGCTGCTATTGTTATTCGGCACTTCCGGTTTTCTCGGGGCGCAGCAGACACTCACGCTCGATCTGGCCGGGGCCAGGAAAACGGCGCTCGAATACAACAAGACCATCGCCAACGCCGATCTGGCAACCCTGAAGGCCGCCGCCGCCGTGCGCGAAGCCATCGCCAACGGGCTGCCCCAGCTCAACGCCGCCGTGGATTACTCCAACGCCCTGGGCGCCAAAATCTCCATCCGCTTCGCGGAAGGGATGCCCCCCAGTGAGATCGACATCAAACCGCAGAGCAACTTTAACCTGAACCTTACCCAGCTGATCTTCAGCGGCAACTACATCGTCGGGGTGCAAACGGCTAAACTTTACCAGAGTATGGCCGGCATCAGCAAGGAGAAGTCCGAACTGGATGTCGTCGCCCAGGTGACCGATGCCTACCAGCTGGTGCTGATTTCGGAAGAGTTGCTCAGGCTGCTGGAGCAAAACCAGGCAAACCTGGAAGGGCTGTACGAGAAAACCGCCGCCCTCGAAACCTTCGGGATTATCGAGAAAACAGATGTGGACCAGCTCTCGGTACAGGTGAACACCCTGAAGAACGCGGTGAAATCGTCGGAGCGTCAGCTCGAACTGGCCACCAATATGCTGCGCCTGGTGCTGGGCGTGCCGGTGGATACCCAACTGGAGCTGACCGACCGCCTCGACCGGATGCTCTCGGAAGCCGAAACCCTGCCCCTGGCTGAATCCTTTAAGGTTGAAGAGCAGGTGGATTTCAGGCTGCTGAACCAGCAGGAACTGGTGAGCCGCAAGATGATAGATATGCAGCGGGCCAACGCCCTGCCGACCATCTCGGGATACTACCGCTACACCTACAAGCTGCTGAAGCCCGACTTCGACATGACCCCCGCCAATATGGTGGGCCTGCAGATGAATATTCCGCTGTTTTCGAGCGGGGTGCGCATGGCCCAGGTGAAACAGGCGCGCATCGACCTGGAAACCACACAGAACAACAAAAGCCTGCTCAGCGACCAGCTGAAAATCCAGGAAAAACAGCTGCGCTTCAACTACAACAACGCGCTTGAGACCTACCTCAACCAGAAAAACAATGTGGAGGTTTCGCGGCGGGTGTATGCCAGCCTCAAACTGAAATATGAGCAGGGCATTATCTCGGGCCTCGACCTGATTACGGCTGACAACAACTACCTGAGGGCCGAAACCGACTATATCTCCACCATGATGCAGGTGCTGCAATCGGGCGTGCAATTGCAAAAACTTTACGGAAAACTGGATTAAGAAATATTTAAGTCTATCTAACATGAATACAACATTAAAAATTGGTCTTGCAATATTGTCTGTCACTGCGCTGGCATGTTCTTCAGGCAAAACGGAAAAAAGCGCGCAGCAGGATACCGCTTCCGAAAAGATAGAGGTGGTAAGGGTAACGGAGCTGCAGGTGCAGCAGGTAGCCCGTTCGGTTGAGTATTCATCCACCCTGCTGGCTTACGAGGAAATTCACATGGCGCCGGCCTCGCCGGGCCGCATCGATCAAATCGCGGTGGAAGTAGGCACCCGGGTAAGCAAAGGCGACCTGCTGGTTCAGATGGACCGCACCCAGCTGCACCAGGCCGAAGTACAGCTCAGGACGCTGGAAACCGATTTCAAACGCTTCGACACCCTGCGCAAAGTGGGCAGCGTGGCCCAGCAGCAGTACGACCAGATGAAGTCGCAGCTCGACATCGCCCGCAGCAATGTGGCCTTCCTGCAGGAAAATACCCGCCTCAGGGCGCCCTTCAGCGGGGTGATTTCGGGCAAGTACTTCGAGCCGGGCGAGATGTATTCGGGCGCACCCGTAGCCCCCATCGGAAAAGCCGCCATCGTTTCGCTGGTGCAGATCGACCGCCTCAAAACCCTGGTGCCGGTCTCCGAAAAGTACTTCCCCATGATCCGCAAGGGTATGGAGGTGAGTATGAGTGTGGATATTTATCCCGGCGAGACCTTCAAAGGAAGGGTCTTCAATATCTATCCCACCATTGACGCAACCAGCCGCACTTTTAACATCGAGGTAACGGTGGATAACCCCGGCGGCAAACTGCGCCCCGGCATGTTCAACCGCGTTACGCTCGACCTCGACCGCGAGGAAGCCCTGCTGATCCCCGCCATCGCCGTGCTGAAAATGCAGGGCTCGAACGACCGCTACCTCTTTATCGAAAAGGACAATGTTGCCCGACGCATCCCCGTGACCATCGGCAAACGCTACAACGACCTTGTAGAAGTGGTATCGGACCAGCTCAAAAAAGGCGACCTGGTGGTGGTGAGCGGACAGGCCCGCCTGCTCGACGGCATGAAGGTAAAGGTGGAGGGAAAATAATCACCGTTGTTAAATCTCTAAATGATAAGCTGTTATGAGTATATATAAAACCGCGGTAAACAAGCCCATCACCACTTTCATGATCTTTACGGCCGTGATCGTGATGGGCCTGTATTCGCTCAGCAGAATCCCCGTTGACCTCTATCCCGAGATCGACCCGCCCTTCCTTTCGGTGATGACCACCTACGCGGGCGCCAACGCGGCCGATATCGAGACCAACATCACCAAAAAGATGGAGGACGCGCTCAATACGGTGGATAAGGTAAAAGAGGTGACTTCCACCTCGTCGGACAACCTTTCGGTAATCACCATTGAATTCAGCTGGGGGGCAAACCTCGACGAGGCCACCAACGAGGTGCGCGACGTGCTCGACCGCCTCTACGACCAGCTGCCCGACGGCGCCGATCGCCCCATTATCTTCAAGTTCAACACCAATATGATGCCCATCGTTTTCTACGCGGTCACCGCGAAGGAAAGCTACCCGGGCCTTGAAAAGCTGCTGGAGGAGAAGATCATCAACCCCCTGAACCGCATCGACGGCGTGGGATCCGTCTCCATGATGGGCGCCCCCAAACGCATCGTCTACGTGGATGCCGACCCCAAACGCCTCGACGCCTATAACCTCACCATAGAGCAGATCGGCAACATCATCGCCGCCGAAAACCTCAACATGCCTTCGGGCAACGTGAAGATGGGCGAAATGGACTATCAGCTGCGCATACAGGGCGAATTCAGCGACAGCCGCCAGCTCAGTAACCTGGTGGTGGGTAATTCCAACGGGGTGCCGGTTTACCTGCGCGACGTGGCTACCGTGCGCGACTCGCTCAAGGATATCTCCATCGACGAGAAAATCAACGGACAGACCGGCCTCCGGATGTTCGCCATGAAACAGTCGGGCGCCAACACCGTTAAGGTGGCCAGGGATATCCGCAATAACCTGGAACAACTCAAGAAAACCCTGCCCCCCGATGTGGAGATCAACCTGATTATGGACACCTCCACATTTATAGAAGGCTCCATCCGCAACCTCTCCGAAACGCTTATGTGGGCGTTTATCTTCGTGGCCCTGGTGGTGCTGGTCTTCCTCGGGCGCTGGCGCGCAACTTTTATCATTGTCCTTACCATCCCGATCTCGCTCATTGTCTCGTTTATCTACCTCTTTATCACCGGCAATTCGGTGAACGTGATCTCGCTGACCTCGCTCTCCATAGCAATCGGGATGGTGGTGGACGACGCCATCGTGGTGCTCGAAAACATCACCCGCCACATCGAACGCGGCAGCAGTCCGCGCGAAGCGGCGATCTACGCCACCAACGAAGTGTGGCTGTCGGTAATCATCACCACCCTGGTGGTGGTGGCCGTGTTCTTCCCGCTTACTTTGGTGGGCGGCATGACCGGTGTGATGTTCAACCAGCTCGGATGGATCGTGACCATCACCATCGTTACCTCCACCCTGGCCGCCATCACCCTTACCCCCATGATGTCGGCACGTATGCTGAAATTGCGCGAGAAGACATCCAAACCCAAAAAAATCAGCTTCGAGCGCCTGATAGAACCTTTGTTTGTGCGCCTCGACGATATCTACGAAAAAACCCTGCGCTGGGCCCTGCACCACAAAACCTTCGTGATGATGAGCGCCCTGGCTATTTTTGTGGTTTCCATCGTGCTCACCCGCTTTATCGGTACCGACTTTATGCCGCAGACCGACGAGTCTCGGCTTTCAGTGGCCATTGAACTGCAGACCGGTACCCGGGTGGAAGAGACCATGAAAACCACCCGCAAGGTGGAGCAGATGATCAGGGAGCGCTACCCTGAAGTGATGATTACTGCCTCCTCTTCCGGTGCAGACGACGAAGGCAGCATGTTCTCCCTCTTCAGCAGCACCGGGTCGAACATTATTAACATCATGATGCGGCTTCAGGATGTGGAAGACCGGCAGCGCACCGTTTGGGAGATTGCCGACGATATGCGTCAGCAACTGGCCCAATATCCTGAAATCGTTACCGCTTCGGTTTCCACCTCGGGCGGCGGCATGGGTATGGGCGGCGAAAGCCAGGTAGATATTGAAATCTATGGTTATGACTTTAATACCACCAACGCCCTGGCCCAGGAGATCCGCAACCGGGTGAGCGCCATGCCATCGGCCACCGAAGTTACCGTGAGCCGCAAAAACGACAAGCCCGAGCTGCAGGTGGTGCTCGACAAGGAAAAACTGGCCCTGCACGGACTCAGCAGCGCCACCGTTTCGGGCATGGTGCGCAACCGCATCTACGGCATGACCGCCTCGCAATACAAGGAAGAAGGGGAGGAGTACGACATCCGCGTCAGGCTTTCGGAAAACTACCGCAGTTCCATCTCCGACCTTGAAGAGCTCTCCATCGTAAGCCCCATGGGCAAACGGATCAAGCTGAAGGAGATCGGCACCATCACCGAGTACTGGGGGCCGCCCGCCATACAGCATAAGCGCAAGGAGCGCATCGTCACCGTTTCGGTGAAACCCAACAATGTGGCCCTGGGCGACCTGGCCAACCAGATCAAGGCCGAAATCGGCGAGGTGAAGGTGCCCCAGGATGTGCTGATACAGGTAGGCGGATCATACGAAGACCAGCAGGAGTCGTTTATGGACCTCGGCCTGCTTATGGTGCTCAGCCTGATCCTGGTATTTATCGTGATGGCCTCGCAGTTTGAGTCGTTCACCATGCCGTTTATCATTATGTTCTCCATACCCTTTGCCTTTACCGGGGTAATCTTCGCCCTGCTGCTCACCAACACCACCCTGAGCCTGGTGGCCGCCCTGGGCGCGGTGCTGCTGATCGGGATTGTGGTGAAAAACGGCATCGTGCTGGTGGACTTCACCAACCTGATGCGCGACCGCGATATGCGGCTCTACGACGCCATCGTGGTGTCGGGCCGTTCGCGTCTGCGCCCCGTACTGATGACCGCCCTTACCACCATCCTCGGTATGCTGCCGCTGGCGCTGAGCACCGGCGAAGGCTCCGAAATATGGCGGCCGATGGGCATTACCGTGATCGGCGGACTGGTATTCTCCACCATCGTTACCATGGTGATTGTGCCGGTGATGTACGGCGTGCTGGCCCGCAGCGGCGAACGCGACAAAGTGAAGAAAGTAAGAAGGAAATTCCAGAACCTGGACTAAACGTACAACCATGAAAGCAGTATTTATCGTCTTTAACCAGGCGCATACCGAACGCGTTGAATATATCCTCGACCAGCTGGGCATCCGTGGATTTACCTGGTGGAGCCAGGTGAACGGCCGCGGCTCGCACACCGGCGAACCCCGCATGGGCACCCATACCTGGCCCGAAATGAACTCGGCCCTGATGACGGTGATTCCTGAGGAGCGGGTGGAAGCCTTGCTTGATAAGGTGAAGAAAATCGATCAGATCAACAAGGAGGTGGGTATCCGCGCCTTTGTGTGGGACATTGTGCAAAGCCTCTGAACCACCCGCCAACCCATATAGTTACCGCCCCCGCATGGCTTTGCTGTGCGGGGGTGGGATTTTGGGGGGGTACTGAAACAGGGAATACAGCCTGATCCGGAAACTGGTTTTCTGAATATTTTCTCATGGAAATTGAATACAGCAAAACACCTTGACGGACGGTTGCGGTGAGCCTGATAGACTATTGCTGGTTTTATCACATAAGGATCAATAAGAAAACAATTTGAACTCGAAGTTAGTTAGGTTGAAAAGGTAGGTATTAGATGCGCTTGTTATTTTCTGAAAATGTTTTTTCGATGCCAATCAAGTTTTTCCAATGAAGGATAATCTTTGATGTCTTTTGGAAGGAGAATCTCATCATCTCTGAATTGGCTAATATTGTAGTTGGATAGGTTTTCATTAAATGCTGAAGAGATAAGTAATCTGTAATTATTATCAATTGAAATTAATCCTCGATCAAAAGCCCTATGAAGATTGGGACATAATGCGATCCCATTTTTTCGGGTGTCATCATGACTCTCACTCCATCTGTGAATGTGGCATGCATCGATCATTGAAACATCAACAGTGCTAGTAATTTTTAGTCTAGAAATTGAGCATGTGTTATCATATAATAATGGAATCTCTCTCTTAAAAATGTTACTTCTTATAAAAATCTCATCTTCATTTTTTTGCTCAATTAATCTTTCTATTTCTTCTCTATACATCTCAGGGTGTTCATGTAATATCTTATCTTTTATATCTTCGTATAACTTATATCCCTTTTGAGCCAGCATTGATAAGTTGGTTTTTTTTTCTGGGAAATACTTAAGTAAAAGAACTTCCGAGAGTATTGAATTTGATTCATGGTTCTTGAAAAGGTTAAATAGTTCAATATCAAGACTCGCTGATTGAATGAACGTATTGATTTGCCCCAAACTAGATATTGATTCAATATTATTTAT
>CAZDBX010000053.1:0-7987 GCA_964503805.1 uncultured Lentimicrobium sp.
CCACCTGGGGAAGATTAAACCGGGCAATCAGGCTGAATTATTCTGATCCGGCCGGGTTTTCAGCGATTGCTGTTCCGGGGTGATGCTGAACAAACGGGGATTTGTCTGAAAATCGCTTTTAAAAAATGGTAAAGCTGCAGGTTGGCGAGGCATTGCTGACTGTTTATTTTACATGTTATTGTTAGTTAATGTTTTTGCGTGGATATTGTTTTTCATCAGCCGGAAGATATGAACCTCAGGACCGAACTTACGCAACTGATCAAAACCAAAGCCGGGGAGCTGGGCTTCTCGTTCTGTGGCATCAGCAGGGCCAGGCGACTGGATGAGGAAGCGCCGCGGCTGGAGCAGTGGCTGAAGGAAGGCCGGCACGGAAAAATGGCTTATATGGAAAACCATTTCGACAAAAGGCTCGATCCGCGCCTGCTGGTGGAGGGCGCCCGTTCGGTGGTTTCACTGCTGATGAATTATTATCCCGCCGCAGCGGAAGAGTATACTTCTCCCCTGAAAGTGTCGAAATATGCCTGGGGCGCCGACTATCACGCGGTTATCAGGGAAAAACTTTACGTGTTGACCGGGCTTCTGCAGGAGAAGACGGGGGAATTTAATTTCAGGGTTTTCACCGATTCGGCCCCGGTACTCGACAGGGCCTGGGCGGTAAATGCCGGCCTGGGCTGGATTGGTAACAATACCATGATGATTACCCGCCGGCATGGCTCCTTTTTCTTTATTGCAGAAATAATCACCGATCTGGAATTTGATTATGATCCGCCTTTCGGAGGAAACTATTGCGGCGACTGTACCCGCTGCATCGATGCCTGCCCTACGGGAGCCATCACCGGCCCCCGTCAGTTGGACGCTTCAAGGTGCATTTCCTATCTGACCATTGAACTTAAGGATGACATTCCTGCTGAATTTAACGGAAAGGTGAATGGCTGGATCTTCGGTTGTGATATATGTCAGGATGTTTGCCCCTGGAACCGGTTTTCGCTGGCCAATGCGGAAGTGCAGTTCCGCCCGGCGGGTGAATGGGTGGAATGGAGCCGCGATGTCTGGGAGCAACTGGAGAAACCCATATTCGGAAGTGTATTTGGTAAATCCGCGCTGAAGCGGGCGGGTTTTAAGAAACTGAAAAACAATGTTACCTTTGCCGGTCATTCTTTCTTTGATGAATCAGGATATGGAAAAGACAGCGATTGAGATCAATTCGGAAATCGGGACGCTGGAGGGGGTAATCATTCACTCTCCGGGGAGCGAAGTGGAAAATATGACACCCAACATGGTTCAGCGGGCGCTTTACAGCGATATCCTGAACCTGACCGTGGCCGGAAAGGAATACAGCCAGTTCAGGGGAGTACTTGAAAAATATACAACGGTTTATGAAGTGCGCAATCTACTTTGCCGGATCCTGGAAAACGAAAAGGTGAAGTCGGGGCTGGTCGGCAGGATTGCTGATCATGAAAGGGTGGACACCCTGCGCGATGAACTGCTCGAGATGGATGCGGTAACCCTCACTTCCGCGCTGATCGAAGGGGTGGAGCTCAGGCGCGACAACCTTTCGCGTTTTCTCAGCAAAGAACGCTTTGAACTTGAGCCCCTGCATAATTTCTTCTACACGCGCGATGCCTCCATTTCGATCGGTGATCAGGTTTTTATCAGCAAGATGGCCAGCCGTGTGCGCGACAGGGAGTCGATGATTATGGAAGCCATTTTCGATTATCACCCTGCATTCTCCACCCAAACGGTCAATCCCCTTTCGAGCAGGCACCTTTGTAAGGACTTCAGTTTCGAAGGAGGTGACTTTCTGGTTGCCCGCGAGGATATTGTACTGGTGGGCACCGGGTCACGTACAACCCCAAAAGCCATTGATTTTTTGGTTGACCATTACAAATCCGAGGGAAAGACCAGGCACATCATCGTGCAGGAACTGCCTTACGAGCCGGAATCGTTCATCCACCTTGACATGGTATTTACCTTTCTCGACAAGGATGTCTGTATGATTTATGAACCGCTGATCATGCACTCGAGCCGTTTTCTTACCATTCATATAACCATTGACAACGGCAAGGTGAAAATTGCCGAAGAAGCGAACATCCCTGCAGCCCTGCACGGCCTGGGTATGGATATCAGGACCATTAACTGCGGCGGCGCTGACGATGTGGTGATGCAGGAACGTGAACAATGGCACAGCGGGGCAAATTTCTTTGCCCTGGGCCCCGGCAAAGTAATGGGCTACGGCAGAAACATCTATACCCTTGAAGAGATGGACAAGCATGGTTTTGCTGTACTCAAGGCCAAGGATGTGATCACCGGTAAGGTTGACATGCATGCTTACGAAAAATGTGTCATCGCCATTGAGGGTGCTGAATTGTCGCGGGGTGGCGGAGGTTGCCGCTGCATGACCATGCCGGTTCGAAGGGCGCCCGTGGAGTGGTAAACCTTTATTGATTGTTGAAGAATTGTCACGCAAGTGAAAAATGAGAATCCTAATATCTGTTCTATGAAACGATTATCCAAACTTTTAACCATGACAATGCTGACAGGCCTGATGATCACCGGAAACATAAGCGCTGAAGCCCAGAAAGGTGCCTCAGGCGAATTTCGCGTTGATTTTGAAAAGTACAGGCTCGACAACGGCCTGGAAGTTGTATTACATCAGGATCACAGCGATCCGATTGTGGCTGTGGCCATACTGTATCACGTGGGATCCAGCCGCGAAAAGACCGGAAAGACCGGTTTTGCGCATTTCTTTGAGCACATGCTTTTCCAGAATTCTGAAAATGTCGGGAAAGGCGAGTTCTTCCGTAAGATTGACGATCTGGGCGGAACCTTCAACGGCGGAACCTGGAACGACGGAACCGTTTATTACGAGGTGGTTCCGAAAGATGCCCTCGAAAAGATACTGTGGATGGAAAGCGACCGTATGGGATTTCTGATCAATACCGTAACCCAGCTCGCCCTGGAACGTGAAAAAGACATTGTAATCAACGAGAAACGCCAGCGGGTTGATAACCAGCCTTACGGACATACCGGTTATGTTATTGACAAGAACCTCTATGGGAATGGCCATCCTTACTCCTGGCAGGTGATCGGATCGATGGACGATATCAGGGCTGCCACCCTCGGTGATGTCCGTGAGTTTTACGACAAATACTATGGCGTGAACAACGCTACCATGGTGATTGCCGGTGATTTTGATGCCGCAGAAGTCAGGAAGCTGGTTGACAGGTATTTTGGTGAGTTCAAAGCCCGCACAAAGCCGGAGCCGTTCCGCCCTATGCCTGCTAAGCTTACTGAAACCATGAAGTTTTTTCACGAGGACAACTTCGCCAAACTGCCGGAGCTTAACATGATTTTCCCCACGGTGGAGAATTATCATCCGGATGCCTATGCCCTGGAAATTCTCGCCGACCTTCTGGCAGACGGCAAGAAGGCCCCCTTATATAAAGAGGTTGTTGAGAAGAGAAAACTGGCACCAAGATTGTCGGTATACAACAATCCGATGGAGCTGGCCGGCAAGTTCAACATCACCGTGAGGGCCTTCGAAGGGGTAAACCTGAACGATGTTTATGATGCCCTGATGGAAGGTTTCAGACAATTCGAGATGAACGGCTTCACCGAAAGTGATCTTCAGCGTATCAAAAACCTGCGCGAAACGGCTTTCTACAACAGCATCTCGAGCCTGCTGGGAAAATCATTCCAGTTGTCACAGGCCAATGTTTTCGGAGGTGATCCGTCACGCATGATGGAAGAGGTCAGATTGCTGAACGCGGTGACCATGAGCGATGTGCTCCGGGTTTATGAGAAATATCTGAAAGATGAGAAGTTCCTTGCTACCAGCTTTGTCCCTAAAGGTAAACCAGAACTCGCCCTTGCCGGTTCTCAAAAGGCTGAAGTAGTGGAAGAAGCCATTGAAAATACCGGTTCTCAGGCTGCCGGTATGGAAGAGACAGAGGAGGATTATCCGCGTACGCCGACAACTTTCGATCGGTCGGTTGAACCTCCGCTCGGCCCGGCCCCGCTCTTGAAAACGCCTGAAATTTATACGCTTACAATGAGTAATGGCCTGAATATTTATGGAATTGAAAGCACCGAGCTTCCGCTGGTACAATTCAGCATACGGATCAAGGGCGGGCAGTTGCTCGACGATCCCGCCAAACCGGGCGTTGCCAGGCTTGTGGCCGAAATGCTGATGGAAGGTACACGCAACCGTACCCCTGAAGAACTTGAAGAAGCCGTTGGCCAGCTGGGCGCTACCATCAACGTGAATGCATCCGCTGAATTTATTACTATTTCAGCCAATTGCCTCGTGAGGAACTATGATGCCGTTCGCAAACTTGTTGAGGAAATCCTGCTGGAACCCCGCTGGGACGAGGCAGAATTTGATCGCATCAAACAGGCGACCTATGGTATTATTGCTCAGCGCAATGCCAATCCGAATGCCATTGCCGGAAATGTCTTCTATAAAAAACTATATGGTGATGCCCATGTGCTTGGCCGTCCCATTACCGGAACTGTGGAGTCGGTGAAGGATATTACGCTTGATGACCTGAAAGATTATTATAACCGCAATTTTACCCCTTCACTGGCAAGTGTGCATATAGCCGGAGATTTGAAGCGCGACCGCGCCCTGGAATCCCTCAGCCGCCTCGGTTCCGTTTGGACTCCAAGGGAAGTTAAGTTGCCCCTCAATGCCCTTCCTGCGAAGGCTGAATCGCCCAGACTCTATTTTGTGGATATTCCGGATGCCAAACAATCGGTGATCATGATCGGCTCGCTTGCCATGCAGCGCAACGACCCGGAATTCTTCCCCGCTACTTTTGTGAATTATAAACTCGGTGATGGCTCGGGATCGAAGTTGTTCGGTGTGCTCAGGCTTGAAAAAGGTTACACCTACGGAGCCTATTCATTCTTTATGCCGAGGGTGGTGAACGGCCCGTTTGTCGCCAGTTCCAGCGTACAATCCATGTATACGCTTGAATCGGTGAACCTTTTCAGGGAAATCCTTGGTTCGTATGGCAAAGAATACAGCACCGGTGATCTTGAGATTACCCGAAATGCCATGATCAGGGGCAATGCGGGTAAGTTTGAAACCATCAACAGCCTGATGGGTATGCTGCAGGAAATCAGCACCTTCGATCTTCCGGTCGATTATGTGAAGCAAGAAGAAGCCGTTGCCGGAAAAATCACCCTTGATGAGGCGAAGTCGATTTATGCGCGTTACATTCAACCGGAAAATATGATTTATGTGGTGGTCGGCGATGCCCGCACCCAGCTTGACCGGTTGAAAGAAGCCGGTCTCGGCGAACCTTTGCTGGTTGACATCGAAGGCAACCCGGTGAAATTGTAGAATTTCAGGGTTTATCTGTAAAAAACGCACGGCATATCCGGACCCCGGGGCCGTGCGTTTTATTTTCAACACATAAAACTTCGTGCCCTCAGGTAGTCCCGTCCGGGGCTTCGCCTTGTTTTTTGCGACGATCGGTGTAATACATCAACGCCATCAGTAAAGTTATACTGACCACTGCCCTGAGGGTATAGATCAGGGCAAGTTCCCCGTCAACGGAAAGGAGCGCCAGCAACGCAGTGAGCAGCATCCCGCCCCAGATAAGGTAGCTTTCATGATTTTCTCCGGTGCGCAGCATGCGGTTTACAACCGGGAAGTAAGCAATTACAAGGATGCCCTGCACCAGCAGATTGGTAATCAGGTGATTCCGGGTTATCAGCCAGAATGCAATGATCAGGCCCACCGCTCCGAGGCAAAACAGATCAAAACGGTTAAAGCGGGTGGTATGATCGCCGAACAAAAATATGGAAACAGCCACCGCACTTACAAAGAGCAGGTCGGTGGTGTTGAGGACGTTATCCCATATACTGTGCGAATCTTCCCTGATATAGGTAAACAGGCTCATACCTACAGCCAGGGTGAAGAAAACCCACATGGCCAGCGATGGCCTTATTTTGTTTTTGTAAATCAACCGGTAATAATATACTGCGAGTGTCAGGTTCAGGGCCGAAACTGCAAAAACAGAGAATATTTTCATCCGGAAAATTATGATGTTTGATGGATGACAGACCTGCCGGCCTGTCTATTTGCAGATCTGATCCAGCACAGCGGCTACCTGTGCTTCAAGATCGGCGATTGTCTGATCATTGCTGAATACAAAATCAGCCATTTTTATACATCTGTACAGATTCTGATGATTGGGATCTTCAGAGGTCATTTCACGTGCCTCGTTGGCCCGGAAGGTTTCATAGTCGATCCGGTCTGTTTCCGACTTGCGGGCGACAATGCGGGTATAACGGGTAAAAGGGTCGGCGTCCACCGCAAAAAGGTAAAAGCTGCCTTTTGTTTTTAACGAGACGGCTTCACCCGGGGTACGGATGCTTTCAATCACGCAATTTTTACCGGTAAGCCTGGCTTCTTCAAAAAGACAGTCGACAATATAGCTGGGCGAATGGGCGGCGCGAAGCTCATTGGCAACAATCACCATACTGTCGCGGTTTACGGGGAGGCCCCGCTTTTCTATTTCACGGCTGATAAAACCCCGTACCGAAAAATGAACAAAACCCCGCTCCCTGACCAGGTAATCCACTATGGTGCCCTTGCCTGCACCCAGGGTGCCCGTTATGCCTATGATGATCATAATAAAATTAGCTTGATGGTAAGTGCAAAGGTATGAATTGGAGGGATAAATCTGAGAGAAAGTGAGGTTGAGGCTAAGGTTAAGGTTATGCTTCGGCTGGTCTCGGCTTCGCTCGACCACCGTTGCTCGACAACCAAGGTTGAGGTTAAGGTTGAGATTTTGATTATTGCGCAATCCGCAATCCGCTCCCGATGGCCATCGGGACCGCAATCCGCAATCCGAAATTGTTTATTCCTTTACTCTCTCACTCAATATAACAACTTATTATAGGGGTACCTGACGATATGTATATCGTGAACGGTTTTGTAGAGCGCGTTTCTGAACTCTTCGAGGTGAAGTTTCTTTGTCGCGGAGATAAACCGGGCCTTGCTGTTTACCTTGGCGATCCATGTGCGTTTGAGCTCTTCGAGGGTCAGATTTTCGCGGGTTGCGGGGCTCAGGTCGGTTTCGTCTTTTTCTACAAAGGTATACGCATCCACTTTGTTAAAGACCATCATCACCGGTTTGTCGGCCACCCCGATTTCGGCCAGTGTTTGATTGACAACCTCTATCTGGTCTTCAAAGCCCGGATGTGATATATCCACCACATGCAGCAGCAGGTCAGCCTCCCGCACTTCATCGAGGGTTGATTTGAACGATTCCACCAGCCCGTGCGGGAGCTTGCGGATAAAACCTACGGTATCTGTAAGCAGAAACGGCAGGTTGTCGATTACCACCTTGCGGACTGTAGTATCAAGGGTGGCGAAGAGTTTGTTTTCGGCAAACACGTCCGACTTGCTCAACAGGTTCATCAGCGTGGATTTGCCCACGTTGGTATAGCCGATCAGGGCAACCCTTACCAGCTTTTCACGACCGGAGCGCTGGGTGATTTTCTGCTTGTCGATGTCTTTCAGTTTCTCCTTCAGCAGGGCGATCTTATCACGGATAATCCGGCGGTCGGTTTCAATTTCCTTTTCACCCGGTCCGCGCATGCCGATCCCTCCGCGTTGCTTTTCGAGGTGGGTCCACATGCGCGAAAGGCGTGGCAGCAGGTACTGGTACTGGGCAAGCTCTACCTGGGTGCGGGCGGTGGCGGTGCGCGCCCGGCGGGCAAATATGTCAAGAATCAGCGTAGTACGGTCAAGTACCTTGCATTGCAGTTCTTTTTCGATGTTTCTGAGCTGCGACGGACTTAATTCATCATCAAAAACAACGGTCCCCACATTCTCAGCGGCAATAAACGCTTTGATTTCATCCAGCTTTCCGGATCCCACAAAAGTACGGGTGTCGGGTTTCTCAAGCTTCTGGATAAAGCGTTTCACGGCCGTTCCGCCGGCGGTTTCAAACAGGAATTCCAGTTCGTC
>CAZDBX010000053.1:8087-14832 GCA_964503805.1 uncultured Lentimicrobium sp.
TCGCCCCGGTTCATGACATTGGTTTGTATCTGAATTGACTGCTCGTGCACCAGCTGAAGCAAAGCAGCCAGGAAGCGGTTGTCAAGCCCGGCCTTGTTTCCCTTTTTGATGCGGTCGGCAAAAAGCTCTTTCCATCGCTGTAGCTGCAGGATGGTGATGTTATGAGCATATTTATAACGGCCCATTTCTTCGGCGATGTTCATGCGTTTGGCCAGGAGGCGGATCATTTCGTAGTCAATCAGGTCAACCTCGTGGCGGAGTTCTTCCAGGTTTCTTTCAAATTCACGGTTGCCTTTTTGTTCCCTGAGAATCAGATGATTCAGGATTTCGCCAAGCGATTCAGGGGTAACCTGCTGCACCGGGTCGGTCCAGGCATTGTCGGGGTCGGGATGGGTCTCTATCATCAACCCGTCCATTTCCAGATCCATGGCCTGCTGCGAAACCTGCTGTATCAGAGATCGGTTTCCGCTGATATGGCTGGGGTCGCACAGCATTGGCAGCCCGGGCATCTGCCGCATCAGTTCAATGGGAATTTCCCACAGGGGGGCATTGCGGTATTGTGTTTTTTCCGACTGATAAAAGCCCCGGTGAATAGCTGCCAGGCGGGTGATGCCGTTTTTGTGCAGCCGTTCAATGGCTCCCATCCAAAGTTTCAGGTCCGGATTTACAGGATTTTTAACCATCACCGGTATATCCACTCCGGCCAGGCTTTCGGCCAGCTCCTGCATTGAGAAAGGATTCACTACCGTGCGGGCGCCTATCCATAAAATATCAATCCCGTGGGCAAGCGCATCTTTTACGTGATCGGGCCTGGCAACCTCAACCGTGGTAAGCAGTCCTGTTTCCTCTTTCACCCGTTTCATCCATACCAGTCCTGCCGTGCCGATACCTTCAAACAAGCCGGGTCTGGTTCTGGGCTTCCAGATCCCGGCCCGAAACACGCTGATTCCCGGCTGTCTGGCCAGGGCATGAGCGGTTTGCAACACCTGCGCCTCCGATTCGGCACTGCAAGGCCCGGCAATTACCAGCGGGCGGCGACTGCCGGGTATCCAGGATTGAAGGGGAGGAAAATTCATTGTAAATTTTTAAGTGCAAAAATAACAATTCTCTGCGCAGGTGGTTCAGGGGCCATTAATTAAGATGCAGGCAGGACCTGCTTACCGTTTCTTTCTCTTTATCTTAAAATATAATAACACCATTGCAAGCAAAACGGCCGGTAATGAATAATAAAAAATATTTCCTGACACCGTCCGGTAGCGCCGGAGATCCTCATTTGTTTTTTCACGCGCAGCCATAAGCATTTCCTTCTTCGACAGCATGGCCTCGTACCTGGCTTTCAGCAGTGCAAGTTTTCCGGCCCTGTCTTCAGCCAGTATCGTGTCTTTCAAAGCCTGCAGTTCCCTGGCATAAGCATTGGCTGACCTGCGGTTTCCCCTGCTGTTGTAATGATCACGCAGTGCAGCATAGAACTGTAGTCTCCCGTTCCGGTCACCGGAGGTGATGGCTTTGCTCAAACTTTGCAAAAGGTTTTCAAGAAAATGATCTCTCACGGTTTTTACAGGAGCAATGGCCCGCAGATTGGAAAGAGCAAGTTGCTCATGTTCGGTATCTCCTGTTATACGGCTGATGTTCAATGTTTGTCTGAAATATTGTCCGGCTCCGGCCGTATCTCCTTCCGCTTTGGCAATCATTCCGAGTTGAGTGTAGATCTGCGGCAGTTCATTTTCACCGGCACCGGTATTTCTGATCAGCACGAGGGCCTCTTCGAAATTTGCGCGGGCAGAGTCGGTTTTTCCTTCTTCGAAGTAAGCAGTGCCAATGGCTTTTACAATGGGGTAGGCGCGCCTGTTGTTGCCTGTCTTCATCTGTATGGCCAGGGCCTCCTTAAAGTAATCGCGCGAAACTTCAAAGCGTTTCATTTTCAGATTGATTTCCCCGAGGCTGGTAAGGGCATAAGTCCTGACCCGGTCATTTTTCTTCAGGCCGGCAATTTCGGCTGCCTGCCGGTAATAGTTCTCCGCATCCGGCATGTTGCCTGTTTTGTAGTGCACATCCCCGGCATTTACCAGGTTGCCGGCCAACCCGGCACTGTCGCCCAGTTGTTGCCTGATCTCCAGCGAAGCCAAAAAATGCTCCAGCGCCATAACTTGGTTTCCGGGCATCATTGCCTGTCCCAGGATGGTATGTGCCATGGCTGCGCCGGCAGGCTCACCGCCTTTCAGGAACCAAGGGATGGACTTCTCCAGGTTTTCAGTAAAACCCTCAGCATTGTCAAGTGACTTTTCTATCAGGGAAAGATTGAAGTAGCCGGCTGCGACATATTTATAGATACCGGCTTTATTTGCCAGGATGATCATTGAGTCAGCAATCGTGCGGGCTGCTCCGGACTGATCTGCATTGAAAAGGGAGTCAAATGCCTTCTCAAGCCTGACCAGTTCAAGCGAGTCTGCTTTTCTGCCGGGATGGTTCTCCTGTGCTGAAAGCCGGCCGGGCATCAACAGAAGGGAAATGACCGCTGAACAAAGCAGCATTGCTTTTAAGTCTTTACAGAAGGCCGCCCCGAGTATTAAACCCATCGAAAACGTGTGTGGAATTAACCGCATAAAGATAGCGCCATCGCAGGAATCCGCCAAACAGATGTCGGCAATTTGTTCGCTGTGCAGGATTTTTCCTTTTGCTGTGTCTTCATATCGCAGGCAGCAATCCGGTATCCTTATATCAGTGAAACACAGTTCCAAAGATGGGATAATAAGACGCTTAACATCTCACCTGGCATTCCGCCATCTGTTATTGGATAGGTGTTTTTTCATAACTTTGCCGCTGCTTTTCCCGGGCTGGGAAATCTTTTTTGTTGACAATTAAATACTTCTGAATCGGATGGAATCAATTAAAAGAACAAGGATTGCCGATATATTACACAACTGGCAATCAATTGGTATCGGAAATACTGTTAACCTCAAAGGCTGGGTGCGCACCAAACGCGGGAATAAGAATGTGGCTTTTATCGCGCTGAACGATGGTTCCATAATCCACAGTATTCAGATTGTTGTTGAACTGGCCGGATTTGATGAGAATGCTATGAAACTGATTACCACAGGATCTTGCATTTCTGTGAACGGCACACTGGTTGAATCGCCCGGTCAGGGGCAGGCTGTCGAAATTCAGGCTAAAGAAATAGAGGTTTATGGAACCGCTGATCCGGAAACCTATCCGCTTCAGAAGAAGGGGCATACGCTGGAATTTCTGCGCGAAATCGCCCACCTGCGCCCCCGCACCAACACCTTCGGGGCCGTGCTGCGTATGCGCCATGCCATGGCTTATGCCATCCACAAATATTTCAACGACAATGGATTTTATTACCTGCATACCCCCATCATCACCGGATCGGATGCCGAGGGGGCAGGCGCCATGTTCCGGGTAACCACGCTCGACGCGAAGAACCCGCCGCTCACCGGAACCGGTGAAGTGGACTACAGCCAGGACTTTTTCGGGAAAGCCACAAACCTCACCGTTTCGGGTCAGCTCGAAGGAGAACTGGGCGCACTGGCCTTGTCGAACATCTATACATTCGGACCGACTTTCAGGGCTGAAAATTCAAACACACCCCGTCATCTGGCCGAATTCTGGATGATTGAACCAGAAATGGCATTCTATGACATCAACGACAACATGGACCTGGCCGAGGATTTTCTGAAGTACCTTGTGCGTTATGCCCTGGAGCATTGTATGGATGACCTTGAATTCCTCAACAAGATGTATGACAATGAGCTGATCGACCGGCTTAAGTTTGTTGTGGAAAACGATTTTCAGCGGCTCACCTATACCGAAGCCATTGACATCCTGAAAGCCTCTGGCCAGAAGTTTGAGTTTCCGGTTGACTGGGGTACCGACCTGCAGAGCGAGCATGAGCGCTACCTGGTGGAGAAACATTTTCAGCGTCCGGTTATCCTGACGGACTATCCCAGCCACATCAAGGCATTCTACATGAAGCAGAACGATGACGGCAAAACGGTCAGGGCCATGGATGTGCTGTTCCCGCGAATCGGAGAGATCATTGGCGGATCTCAACGCGAAGAAGTACTCGAAAAACTGATTCAGCGCTGTCGCGAAATGCATATCCCTGAGAAAGATATCTGGTGGTACCTCGATACCCGCCGCTTTGGCACCGCTCCGCATGCCGGGTTCGGGCTGGGTTTTGAGCGCATGATGCTCTTTGTAACCGGGATGGCCAACATCCGCGATGTGATCCCGTTCCCGCGCACACCGCAAAATGCCGAGTTCTGATAAAGTTGTGATGGTGCAGGATTTCCCGTGGAAAGCGGGTTCAGGCGATTGTCAGCACAAGGTTCGACACCGGGAAATTCAATAAAAAGGAACCTGAAACGTTATTGATTTAAGGGATTATTTCGTAACTTTCCCTTAAATTCGCCGGATAAAAACAGGAATTTGCATGTTAACCCAGAAACTTCAGCAGAAACTTCTCCAGAAACTGTCGCCGCAGCAGATTCTGCTTATGAAACTGTTGCAGATTCCATCCATTGCCCTGGAACAGCGGATCAAGCAGGAGATTGAGGAGAATCCGGCCCTTGAAGACGCGGCCGATCCCGAGATGAGTACCGATGCCGAGGAGCCTTTGCCCGACACGGAACCGGATCCTATGGAGGAGTTGGAACGTGAACGGGATGATTTTGACATTACGGATTATCTTGACGAAGATGACATCCCTGCCTACCGCCTGAGCTCGGGCAATACCAGCGCCGACGACGAACACCGTGAAGTTCCCTATGCCTCAGGAATCAGCTTTCACGAGATGCTTATCTCCCAGCTGGGCCTGCGTCATCTCGATGAAAGGCAGGTGGCCATCGCTACTTATATCATCGGAAACCTGGATGATTCCGGTTACCTCAACCGAAACCTGAGCGCCATGGTCGACGACCTGGCCTTTACACAGAATATATCCACCAATGTGGAGGAACTGAATGAACTGCTGAAAGTGGTTCAGGAGTTTGACCCGCCCGGAATCGGGGCCCGCGACCTGCGCGAATGCCTGCTGATTCAGCTACGCCGTCAGGATTACACCCCCGCCGTTGAGCTGGCCACACACCTTGTTGAAAGGTATTTTGACGAGCTGACCAAGAAGCACTACGATAAAATTACCCGTAAAGCAAGGGTAACCGAAGAAGAACTGCGCGATGCGGTGAATGAAATCCTGAAACTGAACCCCAAACCGGGGAATTCAATGGGGGAGACCTCCAGGACAAATCACTACATCATGCCTGATTTCTTTGTTTACAACAAAGATGGAGATCTAGAACTTCAGGTCAACTCCCGGAATATGCCCGAGCTGAGGCTCAGCCGTACTTATGTGGATATGCTTGAAACCTACGCCGAAAGCAAGTCGAAAAGCAACAGCCAGAAAGAGGCGGTGATGTTTATCAAGCAAAAGATCGACTCTGCCAGGTGGTTTATTGACGCCATCAAACAGCGGCAGAATACCCTTTATGTTACCATGACGGCCATCATGGAATATCAGCGTGAGTACTTCCTTACGGGTGATGAAACCAAGCTGCGGCCGATGATCCTCAAAGATATTGCCGAGCTGGTGGGGCTGGATATTTCCACCGTTTCAAGGGTCGCCAATTCTAAATATGTTCAGACTCCATTCGGGACTTTTTTGCTGAAAACCTTCTTTTCCGAATCCATGCAAACCGATTCGGGTGAGGAAGTTTCCACCCGTGAGATCAAGAAAATTCTTTCCGATTGCATTGAGGCGGAGGAAAAGGGCAAACCGTTGACCGATGAACAACTGACCGACATCCTGAAGGAAAAAGGCTATAACATTGCCCGCCGCACCGTCGCCAAGTACCGCGAGCAACTCAACATACCGGTGGCACGGCTCAGAAAGGAGCTGTAATCGCCCGGGAGAAATTCTTTTATTCATTTTGATAATAACTGCCCTATGGATCTGGCCCTCAGAGACCGTTTTACTGAATTGTGGAAGAATTACTTCGGAGGTACCGCCCTCCCCATCGCCTTTTTTTATACAGAAGCCGAAACCTCGGCCGGGATGGCACCCAGGGCTGAAAAATGGAGCTGCTTCATCGGAGCGCTTTCGCAGGTGCGTCGCGGCAAATCACTGGTATTTAGCGCTGAATCCATCGGATGTGCCGGAGGAAAACGCTATCTGGGCTTTGGCAACAAGCTCAGGCCCGGTTTTGAATACTTCCTTTCGTGCGGCAATCAGGAGATTGAAGGAGAACGCTACCTGCGCACCCCCGCTCAGGTTGAAAATTTTTTGAAGGAAGCCCCCTGGAAACCGGCGCCTGCTTCACGCATTGTTTTTCGTCGCTGGGATTTGCTGGAAGCAAAGGATGAGCCGGAAGTGGTAATCTTTTTTGCAACACCCGATGTGCTCTCAGGCCTCTTTACACTGGCCGGATTCGACAGGGATGACTTACAGGGGACCATTGCCCCCTTTGGCTCCGGATGCGCTTCCATAATTCAGTATCCGCTGGCCGAAGCCCTTCATGAAAAGCCCAGGGCTGTACTCGGTATGTTCGATGTTTCAGCCAGGCCTTATGTGAAATCCAACGAACTGACCTTTGCCCTGCCCATGAATCGTTTTACCGAGATCATTCATTATATGGATGAAACCTTCCTCACCACCCACGCCTGGGAGAAGGTCAGAGACAGGATAAACCGGAACGCCGGTCAGGAATCAGCGGATTAACCTGCAATCAGCAAT
>CAZDBX010000054.1:0-14751 GCA_964503805.1 uncultured Lentimicrobium sp.
GACAATGTCCTCCGCAGGTTGAATGAGGTGGCCAACCTGCTTCAGCAGGCGGGCAGGCACCATCCGGAGGCCGGTTCTTTTACGGAAAGGCTTTCCGCCTGCATCATTGAACTTAAAGACATTGCAGAAGCAGTCAACCACCTGGATGAAGCCACTGTTTATGGTCCCGAAAAACTTGTTGAAATCAACGATCGCCTGGCTTTTCTGTATAGTCTGGAGCATAAGCATCATGTGAAATCAACAGATGAACTGCTCGAAAAGAAATCGGCGATTGAGGAAAAAATTAATGGCATTGCTTCCCTGGATGAACAGATCGAAAAGTTGAAGCAACAGATTTCCGGCACCAGAAAGGAGTTGACCCGCCTGGCTGATGAACTTGCCGTACAGAGACGGAAATTTTCCAGATCCATCGAAGAGTCCGTATTACAAACCATCCGGCAACTGGGCATCAAAGATGCCGGATTTCATTTGGATATCAGCAAGTTGCAGGAACCCGGACCGTTTGGAACCGACAGGGTCAGATTTATGTTCAGTGCCAATAAAGGCAGTGAGCTGAACGAATTGTCAAGGATTGCCTCAGGGGGGGAACTTTCACGCCTGATGCTTGCGGTTAAATCGCTGATTTCTTCAAACAACCTGCTTCCAACCATTATATTTGATGAAATTGACAGCGGAATTTCCGGTGATGTGGCTGCAAAGGTTGGGGCCATTCTCACAAAGATGTCTGAAAAAATGCAGGTGATCGTGATTACACACCTGCCGCATATTGCCGGTAAAAGCAATGAACATTTCAAGGTCTATAAATACAATGAAAACGGGAAAACTTTCTCGACCATTGTGAAATTGAAAAACGATGAAAGGGTTTCGGAGCTTGCCGTGATGATCAGTGGTAATCCTGATCTGGAAGCCGCCCGGGAGACAGCCCGCGAGCTGCTCAAAAACAATTGAAGGTTTAATTTGTTTGACTGCTGAATAACGTCGGCTTTATGCCTGAACCAAATCATATTTTATGGCTTTCAATTTACTCAAAGGAAAAAAAGGAATTATTTTCGGTGCACTCAACAGCAATTCAATTGCCTGGAAGATAGCAGAAAGGGCGCACGAAGAAGGAGCAGAGCTGGTATTGACCAACACACCGCTGGCAATCCGTATGGGCGATATGGACGAACTTGCCGCAAAAACAGGTTCTCAGATGATCGCTGCTGACGCCACCAGCGTAACCGATCTTGAAAACCTTTTCAGCAAATCGATGGAAATTTTTGGCGGACAGATTGATTTTGTGCTGCACTCCATCGGCATGTCGCCCAATGTGCGTAAAAAATTGCCATATGACGACATTAATTACGATTTTTTCGCCAAAACCCTTGACATTTCGGCCATTTCCTTCCATAAAATGATACAGGTGGCCAAGAAAATGGATGCCATCCGCGAATGGGGTTCCATAGTTGCAGTATCTTACATCGCCGCTCAACGTACCCTGTTTGAATACAACGATATGGCCGATGCCAAAGCGGTACTGGAATCCATTGCACGCAGTTTCGGATATATTTACGGCCGTGAAAAACATGTTAGGATCAATACCATTTCGCAGTCTCCGACACCCACAACAGCGGGGCAGGGGGTAAAAGGCTTCTCAGGATTGATGGATTTTACCGAACGGATGTCGCCACTTGGCAATGCCACTGCCGATGAGTGCGCCGACTATTGCATTACACTCTTCTCCGATCTTACTAAAAAGGTAACCATGCAGAATCTCTATCACGACGGCGGTTTCAGCAGCATGGGAATGAGTGCCAGGGCCATGACCCAGTACAATAAAAGCCTTGAATGTAAAGAATGTCAGGAGAATCCCCTGAACAGGCAGGATGCTGAACTATAAATAACTTAAGGTTTACCGAAGGTGATGGTATACCCGTAACTATTATTTCCGGCTGGTTTTCCGGCCGGTTTTTGTTTCTCATTTTCCTTTACGACCGAATAGGCAATAACAGGCACGGGAGCAGCCGGCAACCTGAAAAATATTCTGGTTCTCAGCGTACTTCTTACCCTGAAGCCGCGGTTATGGGCCGGTTCATACTTCAGCAATGAAATGACCCTTACCGCTTCTTCATCACAGCCGTAACCTATCCCTTTTTTCACCAGAATATCCTCCACATTTCCATCATTGGTAACAGTATAGCTGACGTGTACCACACCTTCAACCTGTTTGGTGAGCGCTTCCTCAGGATACCTGAGGTTCTCGTTGATAAACTTTTTCAAGGCCGCAATGCCACCCGGATATTCAGGTGCGGCTACGAATTTCTTTTCCGTTTTCTTTTTTTCTGACATGGCTCAGGAAACTTCAGGAACAAATTTATCAAAAATATCATCAGATGCGGAAAGGTTAGGATATAAGGGAGTATTGATCCTGAACAGCCCGGCTGACAACATCTGTTACAAGGCCATGTTAAACAAGCATCAGGCAACAGGCTTGACTTTCCTTAACAACCAGTTCAGGTGTGAACCACAGTTCAAATAATAGTTTTGCTGATAATCGGCAAATTTCTATTTTTGCATTCCGGGATGAATTTCAAATGAATGAAATTACCTAATTAACTTAATGCATATTTCACTAAAAATCAGTCTATGAGTTTTAGAATTATTGTGCTTGCCAAACAGGTGCCTGACACCCGAAATGTTGGGAAGGACGCGATGAAAGCGGATGGCACGGTGAACCGGGCAGCTCTTCCGGCTATTTTCAATCCCGAAGACCTCAACGCGCTGGAATTGGCGCTCAGGATTAAAGATCAGCGCAAGGACTGCGAAGTGATAATTCTGACTATGGGTCCCTTCAGGGCGGCAGAAATTATCAGGGAAGCGATGTACAGAGGTGCAGATAAGGGTTACCTGATTACCGACCGCAAATTTGCCGGCTCCGACACCCTGGCTACCTCATACGCCATTTCTCTGGCAGTTAAGAAGCTGGAACCATATCATCTGGTTATATCGGGACGTCAGGCAATTGACGGGGATACTGCACAGGTTGGCCCCCAGACTGCCGAAAAACTCAGCCTTCCGCAAATCACCTATGCTGAAGAGATTACCGAAGTAAGTGAAAAACACATTGTGGTCAAACGCAGACTTGAGCGGGGAGTAGAAGTCGTTAAATCACCCCTTCCGGCGGCTGTTACCGTGCACAGTTCTGCTCCTGCCTGTCGGCAAAGGGTTGCCAAGTTACTGATGAAGTACAAACATGCCCGAACCGTAACAGAACTTCAGAATGAAACCAAGGATTACACAGAACTTTATGATCAGCGCCCGTATCTTCAGATTGACGAGTGGACGGTAGATGATCTGCATGCCGATGTTGCCATGCTTGGTCTCTCAGGTTCCCCTACAAAAGTCAAGAAAATTGAGAATGTGGTATTTGCGCACAAAGACTCAAAAGTTTTGTCTGCTTCCGACGAGGATATCAACAATCTGATGAAAGACCTGATTGACAGCCATGTAATTGGTTAAGCAGGAAGTGTAAATCTTAAACTGAAAAGAACCGTGAATAATATATTTGTTTATTGCGAGCTTACTGAAGAAAAAACCATCGCCGATGTAAGTCTTGAGTTGCTGTCGAAGGGCCGCAGGCTGGCTACTGAACTTGGCGTAAAGCTTGAAGCAATCGTAATCGGATCTGATCTGAAGCGTATTGAAGATCAGGTATTCCCTTTTGGCGTGGATGTGGTTCATGTGGCTGACGACAATCGATTGTTTCCTTATACCACACTGCCGCATGCCTCTTTGGTGTTGCATATTTTTCATCACGAAAAGCCTGAAATAGCAATCTTCGGAGCTACTTCCATCGGACGTGACCTTGCACCGAGAATCGCTTCAGCCCTGCGTTGCGGTCTTACCGCCGACTGTACCAGCCTTGAAATAGGAGATCATTTCGAGAACAAAACCCAGACTGAATACAAGAATCTGCTGTATCAGATCAGGCCGGCTTTTGGCGGAAACATCATCGCTACCATTATCAATCCCGAAACCCGGCCGCAGATGGCTACCGTCAGGGAAGGGGTCATGAAAAAAGAAGTGTTTGATCCGAAGTATAAAGGACAGGTTAAGAAGGTAAATGCTTCCGCTGTGCTCAGGGATGAAGATTTTATGGTGCAGATCATCGAGCGGCACATGGAGGCGAGTAAAATCAACATTAAAAATGCGCAGGTGATTATTGCCGGTGGTTATGGTGTTGGTTCGCGCGAAAACTTCCAGTTGCTCTATGACCTTGCCGATGTTTTGGGCGCGCAGGTTGGCGCTTCCAGGGCTGCGGTGGATGCCGGTTTTTCGGAACACGAAAGGCAGATTGGTCAGACCGGAGTAACCGTAAGACCCAAACTTTACATTGCATGTGGTATCTCCGGTGCTGTTCAGCACAGGGCAGGTATGGACCAGTCGGCCCAGATTATCTCCATCAATACCGACCCCAATGCACCCATCAACCATATAGCCGATTATACAATAATCGGCAGTATTACTGATGTAATTCCTAAAATGATAAGGTATTACAAGGCAAATTCAAAGTAAACCGGTATCCGGCAGATTTACAGTAATCACAAGCAATTCAGAAGAAAATGGCCAACTTTTATACTGACAACGAGAACCTTAAGTTTCATCTTACCCATCCTTTGATGGAAAAGATCGTGAAACTGAAAGAAAATAATTACACCCAGAAAGAGCAGCACGATTATGCGCCGCTTGACCTTGAAGATGCCCTTGACAGTTATGATAAGGTGCTTGAGATCATAGGTGAGATTTCAGGAGACATCATAGCCCCTAATGCTGAAAGTGTGGACCATGACGGACCTCAGCTTATTGACAATGAAGTGGTTTATGCCCGCGGAACACAGGAGAATCATGATGCACTGGTAAAAGCGGGAATGATCGGAATGTCATTGCCCAGGGAATACGGGGGGCTCAACTTCCCGATTGTTCCTTACGTAATGTCAGCGGAGATTGTTTCGAGGGCCGATGCCGGCTTCGCCAACATCTGGGGACTTCAGGACTGTGCAGAAACCATCCATGAGTTTGGTTCTGACGAAATCAAGAATGAGTACCTGCCCCGATTCAACCAGGGAGCCACAGCAGCCATGGACCTTACAGAACCGGATGCCGGTTCCGATCTCCAGGCTGTTCAGCTTAAAGCAACCCTTGATCCAGCCACGGGAATCTGGTATCTGGATGGCGTAAAACGTTTTATCACGAATGGAGATGCCGACATTTCACTGGTTCTGGCCCGCTCCGAGCCCAACACCACCGATGCCCGCGGTCTTTCGCTTTTTGTGTATGACCGTAAACACAAGGCTGTTAAAATCAGAAGGATAGAAAACAAACTGGGAATCAAAGGATCGCCCACCTGTGAACTTGTCTTTAAAAATGCCCCGGCAAAACTGGTTGGTGATACCAAGATGGGGCTGATCAAGTATGTAATGTCACTGATGAATTCAGCCCGGTTGGGCGTTGGAGCTCAATCGGTGGGTATTGCAGAGGCTGCCTGGCGCGAAGCGCTGAAATATGCTCAGGAGCGCGAACAGTTTGGCAAAGCCATTATCCAGTATCCGGCCGTATATGAGATGATCACCAATATGAAGGTGAAAACTGATGCCATCCGGACGTTGCTCTACGAAACTGCCCGTTTTGTTGATATCTACAAGGCTTATACCTTTGCAGGTCACGAAAGGAAACTGGAACAGGCCGAGCGTGAAGAGTACAAGTATTATCTGAAACTGGCTGATGTCTTTACGCCGCTGCTGAAGCTGTTCTCCAGCGAGTATTGCAACCAGATCGCTTATGATGCCATTCAGATACACGGCGGTACTGGATACATGAAGGATTTCCCGGTTGAAAGGATTTACAGGGATGCCAGGATTACCACCATTTACGAAGGTACATCACAGTTGCAGGTCGTGGCTGCCATCCGCGGTGTAGGCAATGGCGCTTACCTTAAAGCGATGCAGACCTATGCTGAAATCCAGGTAAAACCTGAATTGCAGTATATGAAATCGGGGCTTGTAAAAATGACCGACCAGTATGCAAAAACGGTTGAAAAAGTCAATGAGTTCGAGGACACCGAATACCTTGATTACCATGCCCGCCGCCTGGTTGAGATGGCCGGTCATATCATCATGGGTTACCTGTTGCTGCTCGATGCCAACAGGAATGATGATTATACCAAATCGGCCGATATCTTTATCCGAATGGCACGTGCCGAAAATATAGCCAAAGTCGGCTTTATCAACCAGAGTCACCCCAAAGACCTGGGCGCCTTTAAACAGGTGTAATTACCGGGACCAAACCTTAATCACTGCTTGCAAAGCCGTTGTTTAATGCAACGGCTTTTTTGTGTACCAAAAAATCTGCACCGAATCGGGGATATGATTCTGATATCCTCACTGAACACTCTAAATCTGCTTCTGATTGAGCTGATCTTTTGGCCTGTGAAGGATCAGAAAATTTTCGGATACTTATCGGGGTTGTAATCGTGCATAATATTGTAAACAGCATCAAACACGTCCTCGGCGTTGGGATTGGAGAAATAATCCCCGTCAGTACTGTATGCAGCCCGGTGGGCCATTCCGGTGACAGTTCTTGGGGGGGCATCCAGGTAAAGATAACCGTTTTGTTCCTCCAGCACTTTTTGCATCATATAAGCGGTGGCCCCGCCCGGCACATCCTCATCAAAGAAGACAATCTTGTTGGTTTTCCGCAACGACTTCACAATTATCTGGTCAATGTCGAAAGGAATCAGGGACTGTACATCGATCAGCTCGCAGGAAATATTGAAAGCTTTAAGCTGTTCAACTGCATCTTCGGCAATGCGTACACACGATCCGTAAGTAACGATGGTGATATCAGTGCCCGGATGCAATACTTCGGGATATCCCGGGGCGACCCGGTACTCTCCGATATTGGTTGGACGCTTTTCGCGCAGCCGGTATCCGTTCAACGGCTCGATGATGATGGCCGGTTCATCCGATGCCAGCATGGTATTGTAAAATCCTGAAGCCTGGGTCATATTTCTCGGAACCAGCACATGCACACCACGTACGGAGTTGATGACCATACTCAGGGGAGAGCCCGAGTGCCAGATCCCTTCGAGCCGGTGACCGCGGGTGCTGATGATCATAGGTGCTTTCTGACCACCCTTGGTCCGGTATTGAAGGGTTGCCAGGTCATCGCTGATCACCTGGAGCCCGTAAAGGAGATAATCGAAGTATTGTATCTCGGCTATGGGCCTGAAACCCCGCATGGCCAGGCCGATTCCCTGACCGATGATGGTGGCTTCGCGGATTCCGGTATCGAAAATCCTGTTTTCGCCGTACTTTTCCTGAAGGCCTTCCCAGGTCTGGTTCACGCCGCCGATCTTTCCGACGTCCTCTCCAAAAACAACCAGTTCCGGATATTTAGCCATCAAAGCGTCAAAATTGTCCCTGAGAATTTCCCGGCCGGGAACCATCACCGATTTTTCGTCAAAGACCGGCTCGACGGAACTTACGTTGCTGACCCGTTCGGCTGATGCACTGTACAGATAAGAGTTATATCGTCCGGCATTGTCAGCCATCTCTTTTTCGAGCCAGTTGCTTACATTGATTTTAAGTGAATTCTGAGGATTGCTGCATGAATCACAGATTAGCCTGAGAATTTTCCGGGCAGATGAGATAATGTCTTTGCGGATGGGGTCAGCAATCAGGCGGAGATCCTCCTTGATGGATTCAATTTTGCTGGTTTTGGCGCAGTTGCAGGTAGTTACATCGGCCATCCTGAGAAACTCATCCCGTTTAGCCTTCACCGGATTCAGGTAGTTGTCCCAGGCAGCTTTACGAGCTTTTTTAACCCTTTCGGTGGCCTGATTTTCAATTTCATCAATTTCGTCATTAGTGGCAATTTTTTCGGAAATCATCCATTCCCGCATGCGGGCAATTCCATCATACTCTTTTTCCCACTCCAGCCTCTCTTTTGATTTATAGCGCTCGTGCGACCCGCTGGTCGAATGACCTTGTGGCTGGGTAAGACCTTTGATATGAAACAAAACAGGGACCTGCTCCCTGCGGCAGATCTCAATGCCTTCGCGATAAACATTTACCAGCCCTGGATAATCCCATCCATCAGCAGTATAAATAAGGTACCCGGGGCTGTTTTCATCCCTTTCAAATCCCCTGAGAATCTCTGAAATACTCTGTTTGGTGGTTTGATACTTATTCGGAACGGAAATTCCCCAGCCGTCATCCCATACAGATATAGCCAAGGGTACCTGAAGAACCCCGGCCGCGTTTATGGTTTCAAAAAAATGTCCTTCCGATGTGGAGGCGTCGCCTATGGTGCCAAATGCTACTTCACTACCATCAACGGAAAACCCTTTTAATATGGAATTATTACCGGCTTTTTTATAGAGTTTCGAAGACAGGGCCAGACCGAGCAGCCTCGGCATTTGCCCGGCAGTAGGGGAGATGTCGGCAGAACTGTTCTTCTGTAGGGTAAGATCTTTCCACGTCCCGTCTTTATCGAGGCTGCGGGTGGCAAAATGATTGTTCATCACCCTTCCGGCAGTACCGGGATTAAATGTGTCATCAGTATCCCCGTAAATTTGTGCAAAAAATTCTTCAAGGCTCATCATACCTGTAGCCAGCATAAAGGTCTGATCTCTGTAATACCCTGAACGCCAGTCACCGTTCCGGAATACTTTTGCCATTGCCAGCTGGGGAATCTCTTTTCCATCGCCGAAAATCCCGAATTTGCCTTTACCGGTAAGTACTTCACGTCTGCCCATCAGACTTGCCTGACGGCTCTCAAAGGCAATCCGGTAATCATTCTTTACTTCGTTGATGTAATTCTTATTCAATGCATTTTTTTCTTTCGGGTTGGCAGATTTCATCGCATCCGGCTTTATAGGTAATAATTGTCTTTATGCAGTTCTGGTGTTCATAACAAAGATCGGGATTATTGGTTCAGCGTAATCGTTTGCGGAAATTATTTTGCAACGATACAAATCAGGAATTATTCGGAAGAAGCCCCCTTGTGCTCATTGCGTCTGGCAATGCAATTTTCAACCATCACAATCAGCATATAATGCGGTGTGTTATCAAGCAGTTCCCTGCTGATCCCGCAATAAAAAATCAGTTCATCAATCTCATCATCGGTGCTAATTCCGAATCTGTGGCTGAGTATTTCGGCAGATATTATGTTCAGAAAGTCACTTCTCAGTGCATTCCGCTTCAGGATTTCAGCCATTTTCCGGCGCTGTTTTGCCTCCTTCGAAAAATTGTCATAAATCAATGAGAATGGTCCGGGAAGCAACAGACCTCCTTCGGGATTTTCATATTTTCTCCGGAAAGGTTCCGAGGGTAGTTTAAGTTTTTTCACAGCAATTTCCTGGGGCGTCCTCATGGTGATAAACTCCTGGCGGAATTCCGGGTACGTCAGCGGGTAAGGCCTGATCTCTACAGCGGGAATCATCAGGGTATCTTCAAATAGTGTGATTTTTATGCTGTAATTCAGTGAAGGGAGGTTTGCCGGTATCCTGAAGAGAAAAGTTTTATAACCAATCATGGTAACCTTGAGCGTGTCATTCCTGGCAAGCACCAGTGAAAACTCCCCCCGAAAGTCGGTAAACGTGCCGTAATTTCTGTGCAGGTTCCTGGCATGGGCGCCTACCAGCGCATCTCCTGTAACGCTGAATACCGATCCCTTGAGCATTATATAAGACTGGGATTTAAGCACCCCTGTGTTTAGCAGAAGAAGTGTAACAATCAGAAAATGCCTGAATCCGGTCATGTGCATTGTATCTCTGCAAATATACCCTGCAAGGCGGGCTGTCTCAGTTAATTAATGTTAAAGTTAACTGAAAAAAGTTAAATTGATTGTAAGATTGCCAGGACCTGTTTCAGCTTTTTGAACATTAGTTAAACAATCGTGTTTATATCCCCGCAAGGCTGCTGAATGCCTGAAAAAAATAATAAATTAAACTAAAAACAGAGAGAAATGACAAAAATTGGTAAAATCCTCGGACTTGTATTGGTAACAGGTATTATCGCATCATGTGGCGGCCCTCAGGGCGAGAAAGCTGCAACCGGTGAGGCACAGGATATAAATGTAAAAAGCGGTGATGTAACCCTTCCGGTTGATCTTGCCGCATCAAATGTGGAATGGGTAGGTACCAAACCGACCGGTCAGCACAATGGCACAGTGAATATTTCAGCCGGAGAACTGATGCTGAAAGATGGTGAAATCGTCGGCGGTAAATTTACCATTGATCTGAATTCCATTGTTGTACTTGATCTTACTGATCAGGAAATGAATGCCAAATTGTTAGGCCATCTGAAATCGGCTGATTTCTTCGAAGTGGAAACTTATCCTACTGCAGTCTTCGAAATTGCTTCTGTTGCAGCTGTAAGTGGAAACCCTGATGCCAGCCACAACATTACCGGAAACCTGACAATGAAAAATATAACCAAGAGTGTCACTTTTCCCGCAATGGTCAATGTCAGCGATAACGGTGTAACTGCCACTACCCCGGCATTTATTATTGACCGCACAGAGTGGAATGTTCAGTATGGATCAAAGAAACTTTTCGATAACCTTAAGGATAATTTCATCCATGACGAGATGTCATTGAAAATTAATCTGAAGGCTGAAATTTAATAAACAGTTTGAAAGTGGTAGCCTCCGAAAGGGGGCTATTTTTTTTCTTTCTGCAAGCACATGCATCATAACCAGGTAACGAAAAGCTCCCTGAAGATTTAATAATTCTCAGCAAGTATCTCAAAATATGCCTGCGGGTGCTCACAGCCGGGGCAATTTTTCAATGCCCGCTCGCTTTCGTATATCAGTCCGCATTTCCGGCAGATCCATTTCACTTTTTTTTCACGTTTGAAAACCTTGCCTTCTGCGATATTGTCAGCCAGGGCATAAAACCTTTCGGAATAAAACTGTTTAATCCTTCTGAAGAGCTTGAATTTTGTGGCAATACGCTTGAACCCTTCTTCCCAGGCGATACGTTCATACTCTTCAAACACACTTCGCGATTCATCAAGTTCAGTTATGGCCGCTTCCCTGAGGCCTTCAAGCGTTGGCCCGATGCCCTTGTTCGTGAAAGGTATCATAATATCCAGGCTGCTTCCCTCCATGAACTTATACATGGTTTTTGTATGGGAGCGCTTCTGTTCAGCCACTTCAAGAAAAATGGCTGCAATCTGTTCAAAACCTTCCCGTTTGGCCTGTTTCGAAAAGATCTCATATTTTCTGATGTTTGCTGATTCTGAAAAAAATGCCCTGGCCAGGTTTTTTTCTGTAAGACTTCCTTTTAGTGTTTCCATGGATGATTTCATTTTATCCACACCCCGGGTTCTCTTACGGGCATGGAAGGATTATGATCGGGCTAATAATTTGCAACACGCGTTTTCTGATTAATATCAGGCACTTCTGTAAAGATAAAAATAAAAAAAGCCACTTGAGAACAAGTGACTCTTTTGCAGGTTAACAGATTTAATTTTCTATCCAGTTCACAACTTTTTCCGATAGCGGGCTTTCCCTCGGGCTCAGATAATCAACCAGATTTCCGTTCTCGTCAATCATAAACTTCTGGAAATTCCATGAAACCTCTGCGTCAAGTTTACCGTTTTCCGATTTTTGTGTCAGCCAGCTGTAAATGGGATCGATGTCTTTTCCTTTCACGGATATCTTCGACATCATCGGGAAGGTAACGCCATAGTTCAGTTCGCAGAATTCAGCGATTTCCTCGTTCGTGCCCGGTTCCTGACCCATGAAGTTATTGGCAGGGAAACCAATGATCACAAAATTACGGTTGCTGTATTGTTTATATAATGCTTCAAGGTCTTTGTATTGAGGCGTAAGGCCGCATTTTGAGGCCGTATTGACTACCAGTACCTTTTTCCCTTTCAGGGTTGAGAGGTCAAACTCCTTTCCGTCGATGGTAGTGGTTTTGAAGCTGTGAAAATTTTTCTGGGCCATGGCAGAGAATCCGGTCATTAAAAAAAAGGAGATAATTAAAAGCAGGTTTTTCATATTGTTTGTTTTTTTAAACAACGCCACAACTCCTGTTTTGTTCAGGATACATATTATTTCTTTAAACAATAATTCAGCATGCACTCCTTACCTTTGCACCCATGAAGCTGATCATAAATTATCTGTCCCGGAGACATGGGTTGAGCAATCTGCAGGCAGATGAGAAAAAGACATTCAGGCTTCATCTGGGCTATACCCTCCTTGATAATTTTGTTGCAGGAGTGCTTACCCTCAATGAATTTGTTTTTCTGAAGAGCCTGCACGGGTCATCCTATCAGCTTAGTTTTCTGTTTCAGTTCTCAGTACTTGTTTTTATTTTTCTGATCTTCATTTCCGAATGGCTGAAAAGGATGCATGACAAGCCTAAGCTGATCAGGATCACCGGAATGCTTACACGCGCCCCTCTTGCCATTCTGCTTTTTTTTCCGCGCAGTTCAGGGGTTATAGAGGCAAATCCAATATATCATTATGTATTTCTGGGCCTTTTTCTAATTTATTATCTGGGTAATCCGGTGATTTTTCCGACCATTAACCTGTTTCTCAAGAATAATTACCGTCATGAGCACTTCGGAAGACTATACAGTCTGGCCACCGTTTATGGTAAAGTGCTGATGCTGGTCACCGCCTTTGCCTACGGTATGCTGCTTGATTATGACAAGAATTCATACACCTGGGTGTTTGCCCTGGCGGCAGTGGCAGGCGTTGTTTCCACCTACCTATTGTCGAAAATCCAATATGTAGAAGATAAAGTTGAACCGACGGGAAACAGTTTCTGGCAAAATGTAAAAACTTCGGCCCTGGGTATGCGCCGTATCATGAAAGAAAATGTCCCCTTCAGGCACTTTGAGCTGGGGTTTCTCTTTTATGGATTTGCATTTATGAGCACGGTTACCGTGATGACCATCTTTTTTGAAAGACAGCTGGGATTGAACTACTTCAGTGTGGCTACCTATAAAAACAGCTACAATATCATTGCCTTGTTTCTGATTCCTTTTTTCGGAAGAACGTTGGGAAAAATTGATCCCCGGAAATTTGCCGCCATCACATTTGCATCCATTATGCTTTACCTGCTGAGCCTGGTGCTTACTGCCTATTTTCCGCAAAACATACAGTTGGGTAATTTCAGATTATTCTACAGCATGATCCCGTTTGTACTGTTTCATGCAGTTTTTGCCGCTACCATGTCATTGCTCTGGAACATCGGATCGGCTTATTTCTGCAAGCCACACGAAGCCGGAGAATATCAGTCGGTACATTTGTTTCTGACAGCCACACGCGCCGTTTTTGCCCCATTACTTGGAGTCCTGTTTTATGAATTATTTGGCTTTGTTTTTACCTTCAGCCTGGGAGCGGCTTCACTATTTATTGCCATCCTGATCATGATATGGTCATACAGGCGCGACAGGGCCTATTAACTGACATCACCGGCCTTGCGGTTGAGCGGACCCGAACCTGAAGCTAATTAAAAATCAGGCTGTAGTATCGCTCTATCCGGCCCGCAAGCTCATCCAGAGAGATGTACTTGCTGACCCTGAAAGTCTCTTTTCCGTCAAAAAAAGCTATGATCGTCGGACTGGCAAACACATTGTTTGATGCTGACATCAAAGGATGCAGGGCTGCATTGATATAGGCATGTTTCATCTTTGGAAACTCCCCTGAAATCAACTGCTCCACTTTGGGCCGCAAGGCCACACAGGGCGCGCAGCTATCATTAAAAAAATATAAAAGCAGGGCAGGGGATGAAGACACGAGCGTGTAAAGTTCTTCAGGATTACTGATTTCAATTTTCATTAGACAAAAGTAGCTTTAATAATTCTGGATGCGACTGATTCGGGAGTTATCCCGTGAAATCGTTATTTGGTATTGAAAGCCTGCTTACCTACGGAAAACAACTTTTACCGATTGGCCTTTATTCATGCTGGCCATGATCAGTGTATGTTCGTGACCGTTTCTGAAAAAGGCTTTCAGGGTGGTCAGCGCGATGGATCCTTCGTCTTCGGCCACGAATGTATAAGTGGCTTCATTTTCATCTTTACCGATGTTAAATCTGAAAGATTTAACTTTATTGGTAATCTCAAGTCCGCTCACGATTCTCTCATTGTTTTTCAGGATGGTAATCTTGTCTCCGTCCTGAAAACGGTCGTCTACCAGATCTATCTGAATCTGATCTGCATGCAGTTTCAGGGTTTTGACCGAGCCTGGCGTGACTTCAACCACATTGCGCACCCAGGTGGCTGTATCAACATCTTTTTTCCGGACGGAGTCGGGCAGGGGGAGTTTTTCCAGCGCTTTTGCAGCTTTTGATGATAACTGTTCGATTTTTTCTTCCGTCATCATCAGAATGGTTCCCGATGCACATATCACCAGAGGGTCTGTACTTTTCGAGGTAAACTTGCCGGTATAAACGGATTGCCCGGCTTTTTTTTCAAAAGTTCCGGTAACTTTCATCAGACAGAATTCCTCAACCGGGGTTTTTGATCTGGTGGATTCAATGAAATGTTCTTCAAATTCCAAAACTTTGGTTTTGGGATTATATGTCCCTGAAATTCTGGCTTTTGTTTCTTCTTTGCCATTGCGGTCGCTCACCGAATATCCTGTCAGGGTATTGTTGCTTCCAGTCTGATAAATAATCGAGTAACTCATTACTTCTGTCCTGTCAAGCACAATGGCGCCGGTCAGGATCGTTTGCTGGGCAAATGCATG
>CAZDBX010000055.1:0-14326 GCA_964503805.1 uncultured Lentimicrobium sp.
AACTAATTTTTTGTCCTAAACCAAAACATTTACCTCAACCTCTATCTCAAAATACTCTTCCAAATACTTACCTGTTCTATTGAAAAATTTCTATTTTTGAAAAAATATATTAAACCGGTCTGACAATCTGATTATTTGTTATTTATTCTTTTCCGATATCAAGAACAAATAACCATATTTAAAACATGAAAGAATGAAAAAGCTTATAATGTCATTATCTTATCTACTGTTAGTTCTAATGTTTCAATCCTGTGAATATCCATTGGAAGAGGAGTATTACCGGGAAGTCGCACAGGTAGATCCAAATACTTTAAATATCAGCTTAAGCCCCAACGATTCAGTATATTACCTTACCGGCATTACCCATTTTAGTTGTAATACCCTGACCGATGGTTTAACGTTTTATGATGTCAGGGTTTTTATGGACACTACGGAAATAACAACCTACAAGGATAAAATAAATGAATTCTTTCTAGATTGCAAAGACTATACCGACGGTGAGTACATCCTTAACGTGGTATTGGTGACCAGCACAACCTCAGGCAGTCTGGCCGATTTATTAGGCGCTGAAGGTTTTATTTATCATTTATCCTGGAGACTGGTAGTTGATAAATCAACGCCAACGCCGGTTCAGATTACAAGAATATTTAATGATAGTGGCATGGTAAAAATTGAATGGGAAAAATATTCGAAGATAAATTTCGGATGCTACAAAGTTGTGAAAACTGTTATAACAGAATTCGGTAATTCCAGCCTCCCCAAGGTCGTGGAAGTTGTGACAGATAGAAATAAGACTTATTTCTATGATTCGACTTTTGTAGGAGGGCGGTCAGAATACTTTGTGAGGGTTGAATCTCCGATTTTTAAAACCGCCAGCAGTGAGAAAGTTGTCTATAGTGATGAGTACCCTGAATTTAAAGCTGAATGGAAATACGATAATCATGTTGAACTTAGCTGGAATAAATGCAAATATCCCAAAGCATTTGTGAAGTATGTATTAATTATTAATAACCAGTCACAAACTGATATCCTGAATATAAATACAACAACATTATCAGGTAATTTTGTCATTCTCAGCCAGGAATCAACGTTCAATCTCAAAGTCATTTCCCGAAATGCCAAAGTCGAAAACGGAAATATGTATAACTTGTATTCAGCGACAAAATGTATTGTGGGCGAGGAGTTTATTGAGTTTGAAAGCGCCATGAAGAACCAGGTAAATGGCTACATCTTATTCACGGACAGGTCAAATTTATACAAATACAGCCCACTTTCTGGTCAGATTGAAACAACTATTCCTCATCCGACTCACTATCCGGAATACGTTCTTTCTCCGAATTTTGACAAATTGTTTTTCGGTTCAAATACGGAATATTTTAGCCCACCGTCACTTATGATTAATACTGTCCCGGCCTTTAACAAACTTAATAGCAATCTGTCGTTGACAAACAATGGAATTGGCAGGGCATCCGGATCACTTACGATGTATGATTATAATAATTTTGTCCAGGGAATAAATCTGAATATCACCGGTATCAGTGATTTGACAATTTCTGAGGACGATAAACATATATTTATCTTTGATGCATATCATGAGGTCCTCGATTGTTACGAAATCATCAATGGACAGGTAACAAAAATCTGGACACTCCCCGCCATAGAGTATAAGCTAATACCCGGGCAGCCGGATAAGATAATAGTCAAAAATTCAGTCTCTGCCGAAATCAGAAGTATAAGTAGCAACCAGGTAATAAATTCAATTCCGGCGGCAAAGCACTTTCTGGAGGATGTGTATTCCCCCCAGAAGCTGTTATTGCTTTACGACTACTCTAATGGCAATCTTGAGTTTTACAACTATGAAACCTGTGAAAAGCTTAAAACGATTCATGGCCGAACTGCAAAATATTATTATTCCGAAAATACATTATTTTCTTCCCAGGGATATAAAATCCCAATAAGTTGGTAGCAAAATGAAAAATATAAATCTGATTGCTCTTTTCCTTATTTGCTTTTCAGGGGTAAATGCACAGGTAAACCTGAATTACCGTCCGGGATACGGCACATATTTAATGACCAATCTTTCGTTCTTACAGGAAAGAATTTTATCAAAAAGTGAATTTCCGGCGAAGATTACAACCCAATTCCCGGGATATTTCAATCATAAAATAATGATACATCTGCCCAAACAAGGAGAGGACAATTCGTTGTTTCTTGGCTATGTAACTACTGGTGGAAGGATCAGCCTCACCGATTATTCAGGAAAGTGGCATTTTGACATGAAACTGAACGGAATTAAAGCCGGATTACACAAAGAATTTCCATTTCAAAAATTCAACCGGTTCAACATCAAGACCTATTTTGATTTCGGAACTACCCTTACATACCTGAAAGTAACAGAATTTATTGAGATTGAAGATGAGAAAATCAGCGCATCAGATCTCTTTGTGGGACATGGCATCGATTTCGAACCCGGCTTTCTTATTAAGATGGAACAACCACGGTTCAACATCGGACTGTTCTGTGGGTATGAGCTGGATATTGCTATGGCTTTCTATAAGAGAGGTGCATTCAGGGGAAAATTACATGCAGGAAACCGGCCGGCCAGACCGAACTGGATAGGACTAAGAACCGGCTTTCAAATTGATTTGAAATTCAGAGAATAAACAGCCAGAAGCAGAGTTGGAGGCAGGATAGACTTGGGAAGAAGCAGGATATAAGATGTAAAATATCAGAATTAAGTATTTATTCCATGCTTTAAAACATGTTTTGAAGCGCGTTTTAAACAAATTATATAATTGCTATTTTACATACTGGGACGATTCTTTGATATCTATGAAGGTTGGTCTTTGTTGTAAGATGTGCACACACCTCAGGCAAAGGCGGGGGATGCTTCGAATCCATTCATTGGTCAGAAAAGATTGAATGAAAGAGGTGATCGCTTTGCTCCGGAATGTTACATTTTTCAAGTACCCGGAAAAAGAGAACCAGCGCGATGTAAAAAACCGCCTCCCATGGGATCAGGAGACGGTTGTCGGAAAATTAACACACAAAAATCTTAATAAACAGAAGCTCATCACAGCCGGCAAAATCCGTAACATGCTTTCTGCCTGCGCGGGAAATCAATTCAGCAGATTGCCGATTTTAACCCCGATCGAAAAACTTCGCGGGTATGACGGACCATAAATATATCCGGCATCCCTGAATTCGCCTTGATCGAAATCTTTCTGAAATGAATTAAACAGGTTTTGCATCCCGGCATAAGCCTGGATACGCGTATCCCCCGACAGCCTGGTTGTATAACTCAGCTTTATTGAGAGATCAAAGAAAGGATCTGTTTCTTTCAGCAGGTCATTTTCGATGTAACCGGCATAATGCGGCATGATCATGCTGCCGGTATAGCTTCCGGTGACAGAAAGTCCTACCCTTTTTAAGGGACTTGCCGTGAAGGTAAAATAGCCATACTGGTCAGGTGAACGCAGGAGGCCTTCAACGGTACCGGCATCCGGATCGTCAGACCATTCAAGAGGTTCCGCATATTTACTCTTCTGGAAAGTGAATCCGACCTGCAGCTGGGTTCTGGATGAAAAAGCAGACCGCATTTCAAGGTTCAGCCCCCTGACCACGGCGCCCGAACCGTTGCGACGTTCCAGCAATTTATTACCAAAAGCATCCAGGCCAATTTCCGCAACAAAAAACACATCATCGAGGTGGGTGTAGAATGCCTCTGCCAGCGCATTTACCCTGACTTCTCCAATGCTGAAATAGTAATCGAAGGAACCACTCATACTCTGTGACCTTTCTGTTTTAAGATCCTCCGCCAGCTGTATCAGCATCACTTCACCCCCTACCGCAAGAATGTGGAGGTCCTCATCAAACGCCTGAGGCGCCCTGAATCCTGTACTATACGATACGCGTCCGTAAAGGTTTTCATTGAACGCATAGCGAAAATTGGCACGCGGGCTGAATACCGGGTTTTCTATCAGGTTGTGCTTATCCAGTCTGGCGCCCAGCAGAAGGCTGATTCTATGATTCTTCCATTCATTCTGAACAAAAACGCCGCCTACGTTGGTTTCCTGCAGAAGATCCCTGTCGTATCCGGGCATCATATCATGCAGGCGGTTGTGGTTAAACTCCATCCCGGCGGTGAACTGTGAAGGCATAAACAGCGCTTTGGTTATTTCCTGACTTACCTGCAATCCGGCATTGGCCGAAAGGTCATCGGTTGTGCCGTAGGCATTGGGATCCATGCCTGCTCCGTAATAGCTCTCGCGGGCGATGTGTTGAACGGCGCCGTAAACTTCAAATTTGCGGTTGCGGTCCTTTGAAAACAGCAGGTATGCAAGACTTCCCCCGTTGAACTGATGTTCCGTCTGCTCAGTGATATCTGTTTCGTGAGGCTGATGATCGAATTTGTTGCCGCCGCGCCTGAATTCCCTGAGATTATGGTATTCCATGGTAAGTTTGCTTTGGTCGGTCAGCCGCTGATAAGCCCTGAAGCCAAGGCTGTTGGCTTTGACCTGACCAATTTCGGAATATCCGTCACCATTGGCATCATAATGACCACGGTTCCGGTAAGATGAATGCAGAAATATTCCGGATTTATGGTCCCCGCTTACCAGCGCCCCATTCAGGTTGGTTGTATGATCAGGGGTCTCTCCGCCGATTGAGGTAAAATTATGACCAATGCTGAAAGTATTGACTACAGGCTCACGGGTGATAATATTAACCGTTCCGGCAATGGCATTGGAACCGTACAGCGCTGATCCGCCGCCGCGAAGTATCTCCACCCGTTCGATCATGGATACCGGAATCTGTTCAATGCCATAGACGCTGCCAAGGGCGCTGAACACAGGCCTGCTATCGATGAGAATCTGCGAATACTGACCTTCAAGACCATTGATACGAACCTGCTGAAAACCGCAGTTCTGGCAATTGTTTTCTACCCTTAAACCAGGCTGAAAACCAAGGCTTTGAGATAGACAAACCGCATTGGTATTCTCCAGCATTTTTTGTCCGATTACGTTGACTATGGCCGGCGTTTCACGCCGGTTGGATTCATTGCGGTTAGCACTGACCACCAGCTCATTCAGCTGAATAATATCTTCCTCCAGTTCAATTGTCAGCTGGTTATTGGTTCCGGGCTTTATATCAACTTCAAGGTCCCGGGGAGTATACCCCACTCCCTGCACCCTGATGACTGATTTGCCGGAAGGCATCCCGTTCAGGGTGAATTCACCATTAACCCCGGTTACAGTGCCAATCGTGGTACCTTTTAAAGAAATTGTAATATAAGGCAAAGGATCACCGGCATTTTTATTCAGGATTTTCCCGGAAAAACTGTATCCCGAAGGCGGAGCCTGAGAAAATGAGAGCAGCGGGAAGAGAATTGCCATTAAATAGAGGTTGAGTCTTTTCATAGGTTTAATATTGTCAGTTAGGGAAAGTTGTCTGCACATACTACCCGGGATATTCAGCATATCCGGTTCCGTGCAGGGGAGTCAATCAATTAATATCCGGTGGGAGGGGCGCGCAAACCATTGCCATTGAGCAGAACCTGAGCATGCAGGAGGACATTCTCCATTACAGATTGCTCAGCAACAGGCAAAAAGCAAACAGGCTGAGGTTGAAAAACAACCGGGGGCAATTCAAACGCATTGTCATTTACTGTAAGAAACAGAGAGCCCGGATGATGCTGATGCTGTTTGAACGGAGCATCGGGATTATCGTCGGAAAACGGATGCGAATGTACCATCACCATTCCGTTGACGATATGCCTGTGCCTGTAGTTCAGGTTAACAGAAAAGTAAAAACCCAGCAGCAGGATCATCAGGGAACTGATGAGAAACTTCATGATTGCTGCTGCAGGTCTGATACTGTTCATGGCGCAAAAGTAGACCGGTTCTGTAAGGTACACAATAGCCAGAAGTGGGTATTTTCGGCTATTATGAACATAGTTTCATAACAATTTAATATTCTCATGCCTGACATCCATTAAACAAATGCCATTATCTGTCCGGACACGTACATGTTTTAGCTTAATCAATAATTAATACAACCGCTTAAAGCCTGAATATCTGTACTATACAAAGATTGGCACATTTTTTATGTTGATTCAGAAAAAATGTAATTATGAAAAAGGTCATTCTAACACTATTGCCTGTGTTAATATTTGCGTTGAACGGAAGCGCCTGTACAACCTTCATCCTTAAAAGTAATGACGGAAAAGTGGTTTTCGGGAGAAATTTCGATTTTCCGGCAGGACAGGGGCATATCCAGATCAATCAGCGGGGCTTGATAAAATCAGCGTTTATCGCACCTCCGGAGGACCTGTTTCAGTGGGTATCGGAATATGGCAGTATTTCTTTCAATCAAAACGGCAGGGAATTTCCCTATGGCGGAATGAATGAAGCCGGCCTAGTTATTGAACAGATGTGGCTCGAGGAAAGTGTTTATCCTGAGTATGATGATAGAAAGGCCCTCACTGAACTGCAATGGATACAATACCAGCTCGACAAGGCCGGCAGTGTTGAAGAAGTTATTGCCAGCGATAAACACTTAAGAATTTCGTTTACCTCTGTCGCGAAACTTCATTTTCTGGTGGCCGATGCGAGCGGGAATTCCGCAGTAATTGAGTATTTAAACGGCAGAATGTCGGTGAAAACGGGAGATTCCCTGCCTTATCCTGTGCTGGCGAATTCTTGTTACAGCAAATCGCTTGATTATAAAAAACAGAAAGAAACAGGCGCTGACGTCACTTACTCGCCCATGGAAGAAAACTCTTCAGGACGGTTTCTGACTGCTGCCCGGATGATTACCGGTGATATTCCCCGGGGCACGGATCTTATTGATTATGGATTCAGCATTCTGGATGCAGTAGCCCAGGGCCCTGCCACACAATGGAGTATCATCTATGACCTGACCGACAGGAAAATTTATTACCGGACCCATCAAAATACGGAAACCAGAAGAATAGATTTCAGCACTTTCCAGTACAACTGCAGTGGAAATCATTTGTTTATGGACATTGACCGGCATGACAATGCAGCGGAATACTTCTCCCCCCTGGATTTCCACAAGAATAATGATCTGATCAACTCCGTCTGTAATGATGTGGAATTTCTGAGTAATATTCCCGGTGAGCATCGGAAAGCCATGGCCGGCGTATTCCTGGATTCGGTCTGTGCTGAATAGGAGCCGTAAGGGATGCACCCCGGATTGTTTCTGATCAGAATCCGCTGACTTCAATAACTTCGCCTGCGCTCAGATTGCCAAGCGCAACCTGATCAACTCGGACCCTGACAAGTCTCAGTGTCGGAAACCCGGCAGCTGCGGTCATCTTCCTGATCTGCCTGTTTTTGCCCTCTGTAATGGTAACCGAAATCCATGAAGTCGGTCCGTGCCGGTCATCACGAATTTTCTTTATCCTCGGAGGAAATCCGGGATCAGGAATAAACTCCGCCCTGCAGGGCAGCGTCAGGTATTTTTTGCCACGGATTCCGATTTCAACTCCGTTTCGTAATTTATCCAGTCCTGCTTCGCCAATCAATCCATCCAGCTGGACATAATACTCCTTCTCCTTATCTTTTGCCCTCATCAGGTCGCAGAGTTTGCCATCTGTAGTTAACAGCAGCAATCCTTCGCTATCCTCATCCAGTCTGCCGACGGGCATAGTACCTTCCGGAAAATCAAATATTTCTCCAAGCACCTTCTTCCAGTCGTGTTCACAACGAAACTGGCTCAGATAACCGTATGGTTTATGGAGAATGAAATGCCGGTGGATTGTCATAATTATTTCCTTTGCAAAGCTAAGCCTAATCATAATGAGGGCAATGCAAAAATTTCGTTCCTGAAAATAACCATTCATAAAGCTTTCAGGAGAATACAGGATCAGATTTCTCCATTATTCCATATCTTTACGGTCTGTAAATAATGAATACCGCATGAAACTTTCGGTTGTAATTGTCAACTACAACGTAAAATATTTTCTTGAGCAATGTCTTCATTCAGTGGAAGCCGCGATCCGCGACCTGGACGCGGAAGTCTTCGTGGTGGACAACAATTCCGTTGATGGTTCAGTGGAAATGGTCAGGGAGAAATTTCCCCGGATCAAACTGATTGCCAATACGGTAAACACAGGTTTTTCGGTAGCCAATAATCAGGCGATCCGGGAATCCTCCGGTGAATATATTCTGCTGCTGAACCCTGACACGGTTGTTGAACTTGATACTTTTACCCGCTCGGTGGAATTTATGGATACCCATCCGGATGCCGGCGGACTCGGCATCAAAATGGTCGACGGCAGCGGCAAATACCTGCCCGAATCAAAGCGGGGCCTTCCGACACCGACGGTGGCATTTTATAAAATCTTCGGATTATCAGCGCTGTTTCCCAAATCAAAAGTATTCGGGCAGTATCACCTGGGCTATCTCGACCGGGATCAAACCCATGTGGTGGATGTGCTGGCCGGAGCATACATGATGTTGAGGCGTGAGACACTCGTGAAAACTGGGTTACTCGATGAAACATTCTTTATGTATGGCGAAGACATCGACCTGAGTTACCGCATTACAAAGGCCGGGTATAAAAACTATTACTATCCCGGCGCACGAATCATTCATTATAAAGGCGAGAGTACCAAGAAATCAAGCATCAATTACGTGTTTGTTTTCTACAATGCCATGGTAATTTTTGCCAGAAAACACTTTTCTCAGAAGAATGCACGGCTGTTTTCCTTCCTGATACACATTGCCATTTACCTGAGGGCCGGCATTTCCATTATTCACCGGCTGCTGAAGCGGGTGATGCTGCCCCTCGCAGATGCAGCTGTAATATATTCCGGTTCTTTGCTGATCGTAAATTACTGGGAATCTGCCGTAACCTACACTTTTGGCGGGCACTACCCTCCCTTGTTTCTTTATGGCCTGCTCCCCGCTTATATCCTGATCTGGCTTTTTTCCGTGCTGATCGCCGGAGGCTATGACAAGCCCCTCAGCCTGAGAAAGGTTTACACCGGCATATTTGCCGGCACTGTCGTTATTCTAGTTTTTTACGCATTGCTGCCATCGGGATTCCGGTTTTCACGTGCCATTATTATCCTGTCAGGACTATGGGGGCTGATTTCACTCACCGGAATCAGGCTTGCACTGCATTTTGCGGGGTTCAGGAACTACAGGCTCGGCTACAATGAAAACCTGCGATTCGCCATTGCCGGCAGCGGCGATGAAGCCGGCAGGGTGGCCGATCTGCTGCGGAACAGCCTCCGGAATCCCGGATTTATCGGACTGGTTTCAACAGAGAATCCTCCCGAAAAGAATGAGGGTTATATCGGCTCCATTGCAAACATCAGCGACATCATCAATATCTATAAAATTGATGAGGTCATATTTTGTGCCCGCGATATCCCGGCCAACCAGATCATTGACACCATGGCACAACTCAGTGACATGGAAATTGAGTTTAAAATTGCGCCACCCGAGAGCCTTTCCATTATCGGCTCCAACTCCATCAGCACGACAGGGGATGTTTATATCATTGACATCAATTCAATAACCAAAGCCAACAACCTCAGAAACAAACGGCTGCTGGATTTCGGAACAGCACTCTTTTTATTGCCGCTCTCCCCGCTGCTAATGTGGACAATGAAAAATCCGCTGAATTTCCCCGTCAATATCCTGAAAGTTCTTTTCGGCTTCAGAAGCTGGGTTGGTTACAACTCCTTTGAGCACAGAACTACTACCCTGCCTCCGGTCAGGAAAGGCATTCTGAATCCGACAGATATGCTGAGGATCAGCAATCTCGACCCTGAAACCGTACTGAGATTAAACATGTTATATGCCAGAGACTACCGGATATCGAACGATATCAACATTTTCCTCCGGTCATTTCATCACCTGGGCCGCAAAGCCTGAAAAACAGGTAAACCTTTTCAGGCAAAGATTGTTAAATAGGCCAGCAAACTAACAGAAATCAGCCGCTCCCCGCCAGAGGATTGCGGATTAAATACACATAAAATGGCAAAATTTGAAGTGATTATGCCCAAGCTGGGCGAAAGTATCATTGAGGCAACCATCACGAAGTGGCTTAAAAATCCGGGCGACACCATCGAGGAGGATGATCCCATCGTTGAAATTGCCACCGACAAGGTTGACTCTGAAATCCCCTCACCCGTTGAAGGGAAACTAATTCAGATACTTTTTAATGAAGGTGACGTGGTTCCTGTAGGCAAAGTAATTGCCATCATCGAAACCGATCCCGGCGTTGCTTCCGAAGTTGTAAAAGATCTTCCCGTTGCTGAAAAATCAACAGAAGCGGCAGCCATCCAGCACGAAAATGTAAGCGCAACCCAAAGTTCTACTGCCGTAGAGAGTTCTTCGGACAGGTTCTACTCCCCGTTGGTTAAAAATATTGCCAGAACTGAAGGAATCAGCCAGGCGGAGCTCGATGCTATCCCCGGCACAGGAAAAGACGGCAGGCTTACCAAAGATGATCTGATGGCCTACCTGAAGGGCAGGACAGCCTCCCCTGCAAAACCCGCAGCAGCAGCGTCCGCTCCGGCTCCAGGTATTGTTTCTGCTCCGGCAGCTCCGGCTGCGCCCAAAGTTACAGCCCCTCCGGTTGTATCAGCCGCCGGCGATGAAATTGTTGAGATGGACCGCATGAGGAAGCTGATTGCTGACCACATGGTGATGTCGAAACAGGTGTCGCCTCATGTAACTTCATTTATTGAAGTTGATGTAACCAACATTGTAAAGTGGCGCGAAAAAGTTAAGGACGATTTCCAAAAGCGCGAAAAGGAGAAAATCACTTTTACGCCGATCTTTATCGAAGCAGCCGCTCAGGCACTCAAGGATTTTCCGGGCGTGAATGCATCTGTTGACGGCTATAAAGTTATCCTGAGAAAGAACATCAATATCGGGATGGCCGCAGCGCTTCCCAACGGCAACCTGATCGTTCCCGTAATCAGGAATGCTGACCAGAAAAACCTGCTCGGACTTGCCAAAGATGTTAACAGCCTGGCAAATAAAGCCCGGTCGAACAAACTCGAGCCCGATGACATTTCCGGAGGAACATTTACCATAACGAATCTGGGAACTTTCGGAAGCATTACCGGCTCGCCCATCATCAACCAGCCGCAGGTGGCCATACTTGGCATCGGTGTAATCAGGAAAAAACCAGTGGTGCTCGAAACAGCCGACGGGGATGTAATTGCAATCCGCCACATGATGATTCTGTCTCTTTCGTATGATCATCGCGTGGTAGACGGCGCCCTGGGCGGTATGTACCTTCAACGCATGCAGCAACTGCTCGAAAGTTTCGATCAAAACAGGGTAATCTGAGTTTAAAATAAACTAAATTCGCAGCACCACACGCTCAATGCTGTGGTGCTTTTTCTTTATATCAAGCCTATGAAACTCAATCTTACCAAACCTCTGGCGGTTTTTGACCTGGAAACAACCGGTACCAATGTTGGAACTGACAGAATTGTAGAAATCTCAATTATTAAGATTCATCCCGACGGAAGAGAAGAAACCCTTACCCGGAGAGTAAACCCGGGTATACCGATCCCGCCTGAGGTCACAGCCATTCACGGGATCTCAGATGACGATGTAAAAGACGAACCAACCTTTGCCATGCTGGCTCCGCTGCTCAATCAGTTTTTAGCCAATTGCGACCTGGGCGGATACAACTCCAATAAATTTGATATTCCCCTGCTGGTTGAAGAATTCCTGAGGGCAGAAGTTGACTTTGATATTAAAGGAAGAAGATTCGTTGACGTTCAGAACATCTTTCACAAAATGGAACCCCGTACGCTTAAAGCCGCGTATAAATTCTACTGCAACAAGGAAATCGTTAACGCCCATTCAGCCGAGGCAGATACCCGGGCCACCTACGAAGTCCTGCTTTCGCAGATCCAAAGGTATCAGGGGGCAGAATATGCTGACAAAGACGGAAAAATATCCACTCCGGTCACTAATGATATCAAGGCTTTGCATGAGTTTTCATTTCAGAACAGGAATGCGGATCTTGTGGGACACATTATCTTCAACGATAAAAATCAGGAAGTCTTTAATTTCGGTAAATACAAAGGCAGGCCGGTCGCTGAAATTTTCAGTATTGAACCCTCTTACTATGACTGGATGATGAAAGCAGACTTCCCGTTATACACCAAAAAAATCATCACCGGCATTAAACTGAGGGGATTTAACAAGAGTTCAGTGAAGATATAATGTATCCTTCTGTAAAAACCAAGCAAGGCCTGATTCTGCATTTCACCAATAATATACAGGAATACCGGTCTTGTCAGCAGGAGTATTTCTATGGCTAAACGCACCACCAACAACCAATCATTAAGGCAGGTCATTGAGGAACTGATCGAAGCCTACCGGCTCGGTGACAAACTGAACCAGGCCAGGGTGATCAGTTTGTGGGATAATGTTGTTGGAAAAATGATTGCCCGCGATACAACGCATCTGTATATCAAGCACAAAACACTCTATGTGAAACTCAACTCACCGGCACTCAGGGAAGAATTGGGGTATGCAAAAAGCAAACTGATCAAATCGCTGAATAAGGCTGCAGGCGCCGAGGTAATTGAGGATATAGCATTTATATAGTCTTGATATTCAATTTTATACCGAAGTATTAAGAACATCGTTAATCCCTTCACGGGATGTCAATTCCGATGTTTTATTACCACAATCCTGTCCTGACATACGACTTCAGTTCTATTTTCAGATCATCTATCCATATTTCAGCACTACCGCGATTCCAGAAAAAAAGTTTCATCTCACCCCGGCCCAGTAAAAAGGGGAGTTTCATACTGAGTTCTGTATTGTCCCAGGCAAAATCAGCAGTTCCAGCCTGAACAATGACCGGTTCAGCAAGATAAAAAACCAGGCTGTCGCTGTTTGTTACGGAGCAAACAAGCTGAAGATCATCAGCCTGGCCCTGTGAAGTTATCTGAACGGTTGCTTTCAGATTGTATATTTTTCCAGAAATCAACTTTTCCAGCGGGAGCACGATGGCATCTGAATATGCTAGTTCAGGGGATATCCGGTTCACTTTTCTGCCTTCTGCAGCCATATCTGTAATGTGAATCCTGGTACCGGGCTTCAGATAGTCATCCCGTTGTTCATAGCCTGTATAATAGCTGTATTTTCCGGAAACAAACGGAAGAAGCCGCTCCCTCACCACATACTGATTGTAAGCATCAAAACTGCTGCCTCCTCCGTAACATTTACTGTAGGCCAGCGAGAATTTAAGGTTAAACCAGATCAGAAAAACGGCAATGAATCCGCTGAAAAGCATCAGCCAGTATTTTCGCCCGGCAATAATCAGATGAATCAGCCATGCAAGTGGTATGGAGAGCAATGCATAGTATTCAACGAATGTCCGGTGTCCGAAACCACAGCCAAAACCGGGCATATGCCAGGATGAAACCAGGTAAATATGCAACGCAAGGATTGAAAATATCAGCCATCCATTTCTTTTCCGGGTTAAAATCATGAAGATCAGCCCTATAACCATAAAACCAAAAAGCGGGACGTACAATAACAGCCCATTGTTTGGCGATAGCATCACTTCAGCCATTTGAGGACAATTCAAGAATACAAAACTTTCATTTCCATAGGAGTAGTAGAACGGACTACCGGAAATAAAATTCCAGTAGAGCAACTGGGGCAATAGTACTAAAGTTACCGTAAACAAGATTATTGCAAGATTTACCGGCGTGAAAAGAACTCCCAGGCGAGCCATCAGTTCTTTAAATGAGTTCAGATCCAGCAGCAGGATTAAAGGCAAAAATATAATATTGGCGGGCCTAACGATCACAATCAGAGAAGCCAGGAGGCTAATCAGAAATAAGTTAACCCGGCCGGGCTTGCGGATAAAATTGCCGGCTATCAATAACAAGAAGCTAAAGAGGGCAAATGAATAGACGTGCGACATCAGGGAATCCCTGAAACTGTAATAAAAGAGATTGGTGGCCGCAACAATCATCAATACTGTCATTGTCGAAACAACTGCGGAGAACCGCTTTCGCAGGAAAAGCCAAAGGGCAATCATACCGGCCAGGAGGTAGAAAACCGCAGCCATGTATGTGTAGTTCAGGTAAGCCAACGAAAAGCCATCTGCAGTTTCGCCGGATGCCAGTTGAATCAGGTGCGTGATGAGAAAAAACGGGCTGGTTAATAATGCTACACCACAGGTGTATTTGGTAACCAGCTTGCCTCTGTAAAAACTAAAACCGTCACCCATCCTGACATCAATACTGTCGGGATAAGAAGACTCGTAGAATCCGTATATGACTGCAGCCGGAAGATAAATA
>CAZDBX010000055.1:14336-14730 GCA_964503805.1 uncultured Lentimicrobium sp.
TGATTTCCAGTCTCCTGCCGGATAATCATTCAATTCTCCGGCTACTTTGACCAGAGATAAATATATTATCAGCAATAAGCCAGCACCGGACAGCCATCGATAAATCCCGTTTTCAGATTTTCTCATTCTTCGGACATATCTGTTATTACCAGGGCTGATATGACATCAATCCATTCGTATACCTGTCACCAGGAATTACCTGATATTACATAGCAACAATTTATCATTTCCGATAAATGCTTCAAGTCTGTCACCGATAACTACCGGACCTACGCCTGCCGGAGTCCCTGTAAAGATGTAATCGCCCTGCTTAAGGGTAACAAATTTCGACACGTAAGCTATAATAGCATCAAAGGTAAAGATCATATCATGTGAGTTCCCCTGCTGAACGACT
>CAZDBX010000056.1:0-14700 GCA_964503805.1 uncultured Lentimicrobium sp.
AATCACAGGTATCGACAAGAAAGAAGTCGATAAAGCAATTAAAAAACTAAAAACCGAAGAAAAAATTGTTTCTCCTAAAGTTTGTTATTACGACCCAAAGAAATAAAGAACGGGGCTCAGGCCCCGTTCTTTATTTCATGTTATTAAGAAAACTTCCCAAAACATCCAGCAGTGTCTTCAGTTTAACGGGCTTGGATATATAGGCATCACATCCCGCTTCTTTGCTTCTTTTCTCTTCTCCCGGAAGATTATAGGCCGTTTGTGCAATCACCGGTATGTCGGGCCTGTGTGACTTTATTTTTCTGGTTGCTACATAACCATCCATATCCGGCAGATTTACATCCATCAATACAATATCAATCTGGTGGTCGTTAAGACAACTTTCTATACTATCCTGTCCGTTTGAAACCCTGACCATATTCAGCCCCGTTCTCATCAGGGCCGATCTGATATAGTTGTAATGAGATTCCATATCTTCAACCACCAGGATGGTTTTTGAACTCCAGTCCATAGCGAAAGTTGAATCGCGGCCTCTCTTTTTTTCTGAAACAATATCAGTATAAGCATTATATGGAATCATAAAACTGAACATGGCGCCTTCGCCCGGGGATGAAGTAACCGAGATATCACCGCCCAACAGCTGCACGATATGACGTGAAATGGCAAGGCCCAGGCCGGTTCCCCCCTGATGTTTGATACCATATCTGTTGTCCTGCCTGAACCGCTCAAAAATCACCTTGATACCCTCGGGTGTAATCCCTATCCCCGTATCCCTGACAAAAAAGTGGAGAAAGTCTCCTGAAACCCTGTAGCCATAAGTAATGCTCCCCTCCTCGGTGAATTTCACGGCATTGACAAGCAAATTGGTCATTACCTGTTTCAGACGGAACGGATCAGTGAGAATTACGTCACCTCCGGGCAACTGTTCCGATTCCAGGACAAGGTTCACATGCTCTTTCCCTTTTCTTTTCAACAGTTCAGCATGGGTGTGATACAGCTCATCCATCATTTCCCGCAGGTTGTATGGTTCAAAAGTCACCATCAATTGACCCGCCTCAATTTTAGCTATATCAATGATATCGTCGATCAGGCTGAGCAGCGTTTCACTGCCGTGATTAATATGGCGGATAAATTCGGCCTTGTCCTCAGCAGTAAGATCCTCTTCAGTTAAGAGGTTTGAGAATCCGATGATGGAATTCATCGGGGTCCTGATTTCATGACTCATATTGGCCAGAAAAGCGGTTTTAAGCCTGTCGGCTTCTTCAGCCTTCTCTTTGGCCTTTATGTACTTCTGCTGTATCTCTTCCTTTTCTGAGATATCACGGCTGATAGCGACGATACCAATCGGTTTACCGGCGCTATCGAAGTTTAATACTTTCAGGGTATCCATCAGGCGACGCGAACCATCCGCAAATGTTATCCATTCTTCTGATCGCACGGGTATATGATCTTCAATAATACGGCGGTCGAACTGATGATATTTGTCAGCTGCCTCCTTCGGGAAGAAATCGTAATCATTGCGGCCGATCAGTTCACGTTCCTCTATGCCGATATAATCAGCAAAAGCTTTATTGCAACCGACAAAATTGCTGTTAAGATCTTTGAAGAAAATAAAGTCAGGACTGGAATCGATCAGTGATCTGAGCAAAGAGCGTTCCTTTACCAGAGACTTCCTTGCATTATTCAACTCTTCCGTCATCGCATTCACTGATTCAGCCAATTCCCTGAACTCGGAAAAAACAAGGTTTTCCTGATTCATTTCAATTGATTCGAGGCCGGCTTTTCTGAAATGCAGGTTAAATATGGTAAAGCTTTGCGCTAATTTCCGTGATATCCAGCGTGATACCAGCCAGATAAATATCAGCACCACCAATAAGGAGAGTACAATATGTATAATGGTGCTTCTTATCTGGGCTTCCATCAGTTTCCGGTTTTCCCTGATAAAACTTTCTATTTCATTCTCATAAAATCCGGTTCCAACAATCCATCCCCACTCTTTTACTGTGCCGATATAGGATATTTTTGTCTCAAAATCTTCGGACATAAGCCGCCTGAACTGATATTCAATAAAACCACTTCCGGTAGTATTATAAATATCAACCTGTTTCTGATATACCTGTATCCAGTTGGAATCATTGCTTTTTCGGATATCCTGAGGCCACAGGTGCTTCACGCCATTGGTAATCAGGGCTTCACCGCCAATGGTATTGACAAAGAGGTATCCATCGTTTCCATACCTTATTTTAGATAGATATTCCAGTATTCTCTCCTTTATTACTGATTCAAAATCTTCAAGGTAATCCTTTGAACCAAGGTACCAGCTGAATGGAGCAAACCTTCTGATATAAGAACTTTTAAGCAACACGGAATCTCCCGGGTTATCTTTTCCGGGGGAATAATAATGGATAAATCCCTGGTCTACCTGACTGAGCAGCTCAACTTCGTTTCGTACTACATAATTGCCATGCTGATCCTGATAGTCAAGGCTGGGTATATTTTCAAGATGTTTGCTTCGCGGCATCAATACAGAAACTCCGCTTGTTGTGTATATAAATATTTCACCCCGGTCATTTGAAAAGCGGATCGGGCGGAGGGCATCCCTGATCAGTTTTTCTATTTCGGAACGGGATTTGGTTCTCCGGTTCTCCTCATAAATATTGGAAGCAATCGCCCAGGCTTCATCCACGCGCTGTTTAAGTCCTAACTTCATTCTTTCCTCGGAAAGTGAACGGTTGTAATTGATGAATCCGATGGCCCGGGTAACTTCATCTCTTGACACGTCCATCCTGCTGTTAACAAAGCGGTCCCTGGTTTCTTCCGATTGTTTCTTAAATCTCCGGGTCTCCAGTGAAGTCCAGTAATGCCCGATAAACAACACGGAAATAACGGCAGAAGCCATAATTCCATAGAGCAGCTGATCGGCTATACTCTTACGCTGAAAGTAATTTTTAAAAGTTCTGATTAAATTCAAGTTCCCTGTCCGCTTTAAAATAATTCATTCTCATTTTACTGATTTGTAACCCCGGAAACGGTTAAAAAATCAAGGTTTAAACCTAACATCAGGCATCCCCGAAAGTTCATTGTCCCGATGGAAAATAAACTTACCTTACTCAAAATAAATATTTGTTAAATAATTTATTATCAACTACTTATTCTGGTTGCGCGGAGCCTGCAAACATAAACATTTTTTTACAATAGCAGGATAATTTTTACAAGGTGCGAAAAATTCAGGTATCAGTAGGACATATACTCTCCGAAAAGGGCCTGCATGTACGATTTTCCTTCCCTGATAATGGAATCGGCATAAGCTTCGGGGAGGGCATTTTCGTGGAAGTGTCCGATTCGCGCATCCATAACAAAGTGCCCAACGGGCCTGATCCACCCCAGCCCTTCCTCAAATGAGTAATAAGCATACTCAGGTGCAAAAGGATTAAAAAGATTACGGCTCCAGTGAAATGCATTGGCATCAATCCCAAGCTGATTCAACAGGGTCGAAGCAAGGTCAGATTGATTTGACAACCTGTTGACCTTTGTACCCCTGAACTCCTCCTTTATCACATCTCCCACCAGCAGCATGGGTATTTTATGGTAGTTTGGCGTCGTAAAGGCCCAGTTGCGGTATGAATTATGACTGTGGTCCGCTACAATCACGAAGAGGGTGTTTCTGTACCAGGGTTGTTTACGGGCTTCTTCGAAATACCGGCCCAGACAATGGTCGGTATAATAGGCCGAGTTTATATAAGGTTTTTCGTTATCGCCCCAGTCGAGCACCTGTTCCATCGGCTGATCGTAAGGTGAATGAGAACTCAGGGTGAACAGTGCTGAGAAAAAGGGCTCCTTTTCTTTGGATAGGTCAGCCAGCTGACGCGAAAGCACGAACTCATCGTGCGCGCCAAGTTTACCTTTTATAACCTCTTTGCCGAAATCAACTCCTTCAACAATGCGTTTAAAACCGTTGTAAAGAATAAATCCCTTGATGTTTCCGTAAATCAGTTGCCCCCCGAAGTAAAATGAGGTATGATACCCCTCCTCTATCAGCTTATGCGTGAGGGTGGGGAGTTTGGCAAACTTATCAGGTTGCACGGTAATGGAAGAGATCGGGTGAGCTGGAAAGCCTCCGAAAATACTTCCCATGGCCTGCTCGCTGCGGGGCCCGGTGGCCCATAGTTTTGTGAAAAGAATACCTTCTTTTTCCAGTTTTCTGAATTCCGGTGTTATGCCCGGTTCTCCGCCAAGGGTTTCAATCAGATCGGCCGACCAGCTTTCAAGAATCAGCAGCACCACGTTAGGCCTGTCGGTAGTGAGCACTTTTGTGGTTGAATCCTTCTCCGTCGTGAATATCTTCTTCAGGGTCTGCGCAGCCTCCTCATCGCTGTAAAAGGTATAGGGATTTTCACCGAAATTTCTGTAATTCTCTATGATATTAATCATCAGGTTAAACCCTGAATTTACAGCTGCGATATTCAGGATATTTTTATTGGAATAATAGGAAGCGCTCTGGTTGATCGGAATGGGCTGCACCCCTCCCCTGGCACCGATAAAAAGCAACACCGGTGCAGCGAGCAGAAATGCGGCACTGAAAAAGTAACTTCTTCCGGACTGCCTGATGTCTTGATAAAACCACTTCCTGTATATCCAGGAGGTCAGCAGTACCATTATAATAAACAGACCAATCAGGGAGAAAAACAGCGCGTTGGAAACCGTATCATAAACTTCGGTGGGATTGCTAAGGTAGGCAAAAGCCTTGAAAGGCAGCTTGGTTTTCCACTCGGGGTAAATGCCCAGTTCTACAGCGGTAAGCAGGCTGAACAGGGTGATTGCCGTATAAGTATAGATCCGGTTTACCTTGTTCATCCAGTTTCTGCTCCACAACGACTGGATCAGCAGCAATACCGAAGGAAAGAACATAAAATACGAGGTGGTGGCAAAGTCAAGCTGAAGGCCGTGCCGGAATGCGGCCAGCGCTTCGCCGAAAGTCACGCCTTCGATGCGCAGCAGGTTAATATTATAAAGCATGAAAACCGTTTTGGCGAATGCAAAAAACAACATCCAGAAAAGCATCTGCTTTACAAATGATACCAGTATATGCTTCATATTCAAGCGTAGTTCTTAATAAGTCCGCAAAGTTAATTTAAGTTGGCCGATTCCTGCCCAAAAACTTCGCCGGATGTGAAGTCACTTTCATCGTTGTCCGGTTAATAATCATTAATTTAGCGGCATTAATTACCTGCTACCGAATTATGAATGGCCTGAAGGAGAAAGCAATCCTGCACAATATCATCCTGACAAGCATCCTCATTCTTTTACCGTTGGCACTATTCACCAACCTTGGTTTGATGCCGCTGATCTCCGATGAGCCTACCCGGGCTGTGGTAACACTCGAAATGATCTTGTCGGGAAACTATATCACCCCCACGATCAACGGGGAATTCTATTATAATAAGCCTCCCCTCTTCAACTGGATACTAGCTGGTTTTGTCAAAGTTGCCGGGGTTGAAAACGAGTTTATCTTCAGGCTGCCAACGCTGATCTCTCTGCTGCTCCTGGGCCTTGTGATAACGCTTTTTGCGCGGAAGAATCTGGGGTGGAAGAATGCCCTGCTGGCGGCCCTGATGATGATCACCTCGGCACGCATCCTTTTCTGGGACTCATTTCAGGGACTGATTGACATAACCTATTCACTGGTGACATTTACAGGATTTGCCCTGCTGTACCACCTTTCGCAACGACGCAAATGGCTGCTGATGTTTACTGCCACCTATGCACTGGCCGCTGCCGGCTACCTGATGAAAGGGCTGCCCTCCGTCGCATTTCAGGGCATCAGTCTGCTTGTGTGGCTCAGCTATGATAAGCAATTCCGCAGACTCTTTACATGGCAGCACCTTGCCGGCATCCTGTCATTCGTTTTGATTACGGGGACCTATTATTATGCCTACCTGCAGACCAATACCCTGGACGATGTATTTTCCACCCTTTTCGATCAGTCGAACAGGATTTCCGATAAGCAAGGCACTTTCCTCAGCTGGCTTGCCCATCTGGCTACCTTTCCCTTTGAGATGATCTATGAATTTGCCCCCTGGACCTTGCTGCTTCTGCTGCTGCTGAGTAAAAAAATCCGGACTACCTTGTTTGGCGACAAGTTTATCATTTTCAACCTGCTGATTTTCAGCAGCAATATCATCATTTACTGGATCTCGGCCGATATGCGTCCGCGCTACCTATTTATGCTTTTCCCCCTGCTCTTTGTGATCCTGATAAAGGCCTGGTCTTTATCAACAGAAAGCAGCAGCAATCTGAGAAAGATCACCAAAGTGGTTTTCGGGGTGCTGGGTATGCTTGGGACAGCCTCCCTGCTTTATTACCTGTTCTGGGATGAAACAAACAAACTGCAGGGTGTGTGGTTGATTATTCCTTTGCTCTTTATTATTGCCGGTTCAGCGGTCTGGCTGATGCGGAAGCATGAACCGCATCGTTTGCTGCTATTGATTATCGTGATGCTTACAGTGCGCATTGCTTTCAGTATGTTCAACCTTCAGGCCAGGTTCAATTCCTATCCTGATGCCGGTTACCGGCAGGGCGAAATCATGGCAGGTCAGATGGTAAAGGATTGCGGCACATTTGTGCTTGGCGATACGCCCTTCAACCACGATGCCTCGTTTTACATTGCCCGCGAAAGCCGGCAGATCATCAAAAGAACATGGGAAATCAGCGATTCAGGAGCCTGTTACATCGCGGATGAAAAAAATCTGGCTACTTTTGCAGACCGGCTCGACGGTTATGAGATCATCCATACCTTTACCATCAAGCTGAACGAAACCAGGCTCTTCCTGTTAAAAAAATCCTTATGAGCGATCCGAAGCTATCCATCATCATCTGCGTTTACAATGAGGAACCCAATATCAGACCGCTGAACAAATGGATCAACGAATCCATAACGGGTATAGATTACGAAATTATCTATGTGGATGACGGCTCCACCGACCGTACCCGGCAGGAAATAATTGCCCTGAAAGACCCACGGGTTGTGCTGGTGGAATTCAGGAAGAACTTCGGGCAGAGCGCCGCCCTTTATGCCGGCATTGATCAGGCGCGGGGAGAATACCTTGTTACCATGGACGGCGACCTGCAGAATGACCCGAGCGATATTCCCATGATGCTGAAACTGGCGGAGGATGAAAACTGGGACCTGGTGGCCGGCGTCAGGAAAAACAGGCAGGACGGTATGTTTCTGAGAAAAATCCCCAGCAGGATCGCCAATGCCATTATCCGCAAAAGTACCGGCGTTTACATCAAGGATTACGGCTGCACCCTGAAAGTGTTTAAAAGCGATCTGGCCAAAAACATCGGTCTTTACGGAGAGCTGCACCGCTTTATTCCCGTGCTGGCAAGCCTCGAAGGCGCTACCATCACCCAGGTGGATGTAAAGCATCATGCAAGGGAGTTCGGTAAATCTAAATATGGCATCAACCGGACCTTTAAAGTCGTCAGCGATCTGATGCTGATGGTATTTTTCAAAAAATACATGGGCAAGCCCATGCACCTTTTCGGAGGCATTGGCCTGTTATTCCTGATAGTGGGCACCCTTATCAACGGATGGTTCCTGATTGAGAAAATTATGGGCCATGATATCTGGGGAAAGCCGATGCTGCTGCTGGGCATATTGCTGCTGATCGCCGGCATTCAACTGATCACCATCGGTATTATGGCAGAGCTGCTGATGCGCACGTATTACGAGTCGCAGCAAAAGCGCCCCTATAAGATCCGTAAAGTACACACATTCGAAGCCTGAGATGCCACGACCGCTCAAAGCATTTCTGAAGATCGCGCTTTCCGTTGCCGCACTCTGGTATGTGTATACCAAAATTGACATCAGGGAAGTCATGCAGATATTCAGGCATGTAAATTATGGCTGGCTGATGGCGGCAACCCTTCTGTTTGCAGTCTCCAAGCTGCTCTCATCTTACCGCCTCAATGTCTTTTTCAGGAATACCGGCGCAGGGCTTACCGAGCGGAGCAACCTGCGGCTTTACCTTCTCGGGATGTATTACAACCTGTTCCTGCCCGGCGGCATAGGCGGTGACGGTTACAAAATTTACCTGCTCAATAAAAAGTTCGGTACCGGGGCAAAAAAGCTGTTCTGGGCTGTGCTGATTGACAGGGTGAACGGGGTGCTGGCGCTGTTTGTACTTGCCATGCTGATGGTTCCGTTTCTGGCCTTGCCGGCGCTGTATAAATATCTGGCGATGGCGGCAATCCCCTTATCAATTGCCGTTTATTATCTATCCATTCATTGGCTTTTCAAGGATTTCAGGAAAAGCATCCATCTGACAAACCTTTATTCAGTGGGTGTTCAGCTTGCCCAGTTGCTCTCCGCCTGGCTGATCCTGCTGGCCAACCATCACCAGGAACACATACTGGCTTATCTTTTTCTTTTCCTGATATCCTCTATAGTAGCCACGTTGCCGATCACCATCGGCGGTATCGGATCGCGGGAAATTACGTTTCTGTTCGGCGCTGAAATCATGCAACTCGACATTCATTTATCCATTGCCCTCAGCCTGCTGTTTTATGTGATCACCGCCCTGGTTTCACTATGCGGGATTTATTTCTCTCTGAACGAAAAAGCATTGAAAATTAAGCTTGAAGCCGGTACATCTGCCGGAGAATCTGAAGTAACAGTTTAGAAAAATGAAACATGTTTTTATCACCGGTGTCGCCGGATTTATCGGTTCAAGTCTTGCCCGCACCATGCTGGAACAAGGATACAAAGTGTCTGGCATTGACAATTTCGATACATTTTACGATCCTTCAATCAAGCGCAAGGCGGTGGCCAGGCTGACGGAATATGAAGCTTTTAAGCTTTACGAAGGCGACATCAGACACCGGGAAACGCTTGACATCATATTCGGTAGTGAGAAACCGGATCTGGTGATTCACCTGGCGGCCCGGGCCGGGGTGCGGCCTTCCATTGAGCAGCCTGAACTCTACTATGATGTGAACGTCACTGGTACGCTGATGTTGCTCGAAGCTATGCGGGCGACAGGCATCAAAGACATGCTCTTTGCTTCCTCCTCGTCGGTTTACGGAAACAATAAGAAGGTACCCTTCAGCGAAACCGACCCGGTTGATAACCCCATTTCGCCCTATGCCGCCACCAAAAAGGCCGGTGAACTGCTTTGCTACACTTATCATCATCTTTACGATTTTAACATTTACTGTCTGCGGTTTTTCACGGTTTACGGACCCGGGCAGCGGCCCGAAATGGCCATTCAGCAGTTCGGGCGTAAGATCAGCGAAGGTACGCCCATCACGCTCTTCGGTGACGGGACCACCCGAAGGGATTACACCTTCATTAGCGATATTACTGCCGGCATCATTGCCTGCGCCAACAATCTGAAGGGTTACGAGATCTTTAACCTGGGCAACAGCGACACCATTTCGCTGATCGATCTGGTGCGCGGGATAGAAGATACACTAGGCAAAAAAGCGGTTATAGAATGGAAACCCATGCAGGCCGGCGATGTGGAAATCACCTTTGCCGACATCAGCAAGGCCCGCCGGCTGCTGAACTATTCCCCGGGGTATCCGGTGCATAAAGGCCTGCTCCGCATGTTCACTGAACAGGGCATGTGCTGATTCCCATACTGTTTAAGGCTTGCCGGAAGATAAATTTAAGTCCGCCCGGGAGGAATTGTATCTTCAGGAAATCATTCTCTGACCTTTTACCGGATTCAAGTTGATGTTTTTACAAAAAGGAACGTTCCTTTTTGTAAAAAGGGGCGTTCCTTTTCGTTAAAAGGAACGTTCCTCTTCAGGAGAAGATGCTTTCTTTTCAGGAATTAAGTGCCTTTCTTTTTATAATCATCAGCTCATAATATTGTCAGGCAGGAAGACCGGACTATCCGATGGGGCAAGACCTTTTGGGCGGAAAACCAATAACAGAACAATTACATCACTCGTACTTGATCACTTCCACCGGATTCAGTTTCGATGCCGACCATGACTGCCAGGCGATGGTCAGAAAGGCTACCAGCAGGGTGATCACTGCAGTAAGGAGAAATACACCTGCCGTGATATTGATGTGATAGGCAAAAGCAGCAAGCCATGTTGACATAAAAAGCCATACAGGAACAATGGCCAGCAGATTTCCTGTCAGAACCAGCAGCGAGAAACCCGCCGTTTCCCTGATGGTCAGGCTGAGGGGTGATGCACCCAGAATCCGTCTGATGCCGAACTGCCTGCGCCGCTGCTGTAAAATTACAGCCGAAAGGCCCAGCAATCCCATACAGGCCACAACAATGGCCAGAATGGTAAATCCGGAGAACAACTGCGCAAAGCGGTTGATACGTCTGTAGGTGTCAGCAATGTATGTATCCAGCGGATAGCAAACGAAAGGCTCCCCCGGGAAGTGCTTCTGCCATTCATTTTCCAGACCTGTCCTGGCGGTCTGCAGATCGGTATTCACCCTGATCAGCAAGGCATTGAAACCTTCTTCCGGACGGGTAGTCAGGATCAATGGCTCCACCCCTGCATAAACAGGGAGAAAGCTAAAATCTTTTACAACTCCGATCACAGGGTGCTTTCCACTGCGCCTGATGTTGTGTATTTTATCAGGGGTAACACCATAGCGCCGGGCATAGCTTTCATTCACCAGGTAAAACATGCTGTCGTTGCCCGAGGAAAAATTCCTTCCCGTCAACATTTCAATCCCCATTGTTTTCAGAAAGCCTGAATCGACGCCCAACACGTTTATTATAACCGCTTCGTTCCTGCCATCCGGCAGATATCCGTTGGCCGGAACCCCTGCGCCCGGCGGACTTGAAACCGCCGTCCAGCTTTCGACAAACGGCAGTCCGCCCAGCGAATTGCCGGCAAATGCAGGCATGTTTTTATCATTCTCATCTGAAACCTGCACAACAAGCAGATTGTCGGAGCGATATCCTTTATCAAAACTGTTGATATAGGAAATCTGGCCGAACATCAGCAATAGGGAGGCCACCAGTCCGGCTGATATGGCAAACTGAATTACAACCAGCGCTTTGGGCAGCATTGCCCTGACTTTTACTGAACCGGATCCTCCTTTGAGCACATCCACAGGCCGGAAGGATGCGAGGTAAAAGGCGGGATAAGCGCCCGCAAGCAAACCGGTGAGCACCACAAGCAGCACAATCATAAGCATCAGCGGAATGCCACCTGCCGCATACAGAGAGAGCGGATTTCCTGTGACAGCCGAATACCACGGACGTATCAGTTCGATGATAAAAAGCGCCAGCAGCAATGCCGTAAAGCTCAGCACCAGCGCCTCGGCCATAAACTGCCTGATCAGCATGCGACGTGAAGCCCCAGCCACTTTGCGGATACCCGTTTCCCTGTTCCGGATCATTGCCCGGGCAGTCGCCAGACTGGTAAAATTAAAACAGGCAATCAGCAGGATCAGCAGGGCGATGCCTGAAAATATCCTGATATCACTGAGGTTTCCACCACTTCCATCGTCTACAAGAGAACGAAGATGGATGTTGCTGAGCGGCTCAAAACCTAGTTCGTACTTCCATCCCGAATCTTTAATGCTTCTGTTGATCTTCTCTTCAAGGAACGCGGGCAGGGCAGATTCAAGGCCCGCAATCAGGTAGCCGGGTTGCGTCCTGATAAAAGTGATGTATTGGTTACCACCGTTCCAGTCCATATATAAAGACTTATCCTGATACAATGTTGAAAACGAAATCAGGGCATCGAACTGTAAAGATGAGTTATAAGGTGGATCCCCGGCTATTCCGGTTACTGTAAAATGATCCCTGTTGTTCATTTTCAATACTTTACCCAAGGCAGGAGCCTCTCCGAACAGGGTGCGGGCTGCTGAACGGGTAAGTACGACGCTGTAAATTCCGGAAAGCGCCGTGGCAATATCTCCTTCCTCCAGCACAAATGAGAAGTCCCTGAAAAATCCGGAATCAGCATAACATACCTTTGCAATTTCATAGATTTTACCGCCGGTTTCGAAAAAAGACTGCTGAGGTTGGGTAATCCGCGTAACCGAAACTATCCCGGGGAACTGCTCCTTAAGTGAGGGGCCCACGGCAGCCGGGATGGTGTAGGAACCGAATGACCCGTCAGGACTGACGGCAGTCATATTCACCCGGTAAATGTCATGCCGGTTAATGTGAAACCTGTCGAAACTCAGCTCACCGTAAATATAGGCCAGTATAGCAATTCCCGCTGCAAGACCAATGGCAAGCCCACTTACGTTGATTATGGTATAAAAAGGATTCCGGATGTAGAGCCTGAAAGTGTGCCTGAAGAAATGCTGCATTGCCCGATCGTTTCAGATGATTATGAAAGCATTACTACCTAGCTGTTATAAAAACCATGCCAAATTAAGCCACTGAAAATGAGTAGAATAAAATGGAAGATGGAACCTCAGTGTCCGGATTTGCGGTCAATATGTATTATAACCGGACAGCTTATCCGGCCAACTTCAGGAGACGAAGTTCGGAATTGACCCTCAACCATCAGGTAAACCGCTTCCTTAAGTCGGGAGAATGATTTCAGCAAGGGCTGTTCAGATCGCTACGATAAGATATTTTTCCTGTTCCGTGTAAAAATGAAAATCATCGCGATGGCGGTGGTTACAGCCCCCATTATCAACGCCCCGATGGCTCCCTGTCTGGCGTAATTCGGGTAATTAAAATGGGCTTCAGCTTCGGCGATGGTGTTGTAATAGCCAATTTCCACCGATCGCTTGATAACATTCGGGAAATATTCAGGCGTAATTATATAAGATGTGATCCATTGTGTAAGCGGACTGATCAGCGCGATCATCACAGAAATAATAATGCCCGAAACCAGCCCCTGGAGGTAAGTCATACGGCCGTCGTAGAAGTTTTTCTTTTTATCCTTCAGCGCCAGCACCATCACAATGATGGCGGGGATGGCAAACAGGTTGGTGAGATAGAGATGATAGTCGATATACCTGCCGTGAAGTCCGGAGACTTTCTCCAGCAGCATCCAGAGCAGGGACATCAGCGAAAAAATAATGGCCCACTTGATTTCAATTTTCAGGTTTTTCATAATGATGGTTTTTACTGTGCGGCATTTTTCAGAACATCCAGTTCAATCTTTTTCATTTGGCGCAAGGCCTCCCCTACCTGCTGACCTTTGCCTGAATTTACAATCAGGGATTCAAGGATGGAGGGAATCACCTGCCACCAGACGCCATATTTATCCTGTATCCACCCGCACATGCTTTCCCTGCCATCTTTTGAAAAACTGTTCCAGTAATGGTCAATTTCTTCCTGGGTTTCACATTCAATCACGAACGAATTGCCCTCGCAGAAATCAAATTCATGCTCCGGCTCCCCTCCGCTTAAAGCATTGAATATTAACTCTTTCAGCCTGAACTGGGTAAACATCAGGGCGCCATCTGGCATACTGCTCCCGGGAGGAATCGGGAAACTTACGATGTGCCTGCTGTCATCAAATATGGAAGTATAATAACTTAATGCTTCACCCACCAGCGCCCTTTTATCATTGGCAAAAAGCAGGGCGGGAACAATTTTCTGCGGATTGTTGATGGCGTCGATATCCAGTTGCCAGCTGATGCCGAACCGGTCTTCCACCCAGGCATATTTCGCGCTCCAGTCATATTTTTCCAGGGGCATCAGCACCCGTCCGTTCTTACTGAGTTTCGCGTATAGACGCTCAATCTTCGCGTCGTCGCCACCGCAATAAACGAAATAAGAGACGGCCGGATTGGGCCGGAACACCTCCCCACCGTTCAGGCCCATAAATTTCACTCCGTAAATCTCAAACATCAGCACCAGTGGGTTTTCTGAGAGGATGTTCACATCCTCAAAAACATCCTTGTAATAACCAGCGGCCTCCCTTGCATTGTTGTTAAACCAGATGCAGGGATATATTGTCTTGTTCATGTTCCGGAAATCAGTTGTACAATAAAGTAAATAACAATCTGCAAGGCAAGGGGTTTCGGATGCCCCTATTTTTTGTATTTGTCATGCAATCCCACTCCCTGCAGAATCATCGGGATTATTTTCTCCAGCCGGCTGACTTTGGTGTTTTCCTGCTTTGGTTCATCCAGATAAAGCATATATTCCTTCTGCTTTCCCGGGCTTAGCTTACTGAATGCAGCCTGCAGATTTCCATCGGCTTTAAGGGCTCCGGCAAGCAGCGGAGGCGGCGCCATCGCCTGAAACTTCTCAGGCTTAATCTTCAGCCCTTTCTTTTCCACCTCAATGGCCTCAAAAATATATTCCAGGATCTTTTTTTCATCCACTTCTGCCAGGGAGGTGAAACGCCACTGTCGCAACGATTTGGTTTTTCCCTCTGATGCGGCAATCAGTACCCCGTATTTATCCTGAAGGAATACGCCATTGTAAAACCAGAGTCCGAAAAAGTTCTTAAAGCCGCCGTAGCTGACAACATTCTTTCCATTAAAGGTAAATACCTCAGATCCCCATTTGATGGTTTTTTCGAGCGGGGCTTTTGCAATGACGGATGCCAGCAATGAAAGCTCCTCCGCCCATTGTTCGTTGTATTCCATAATTGAATTATTTGAAAGGAAATATCAGGCGCAGATTAATAAAACCAACGCGTTTACCAATTGTTCAGGCACCGGTTTTCCCGGGCCCGTATCATTTGGTAGTTGGCAGGCCCATGGCGGTAAAAACGCTGTCGACCGGCTCCCAC
>CAZDBX010000057.1:0-14695 GCA_964503805.1 uncultured Lentimicrobium sp.
TCTCTATATCTGCAGGCCGGGTCACTTTTACAAAATGTACCTTTTCAATTATCTTAACTAGCTGTTGCAGGTAAGCGGCCTCTGTCCCGGGCATCCCTGAGAGGATCTCCCAAGAGCATACCTCACTCCTCAGGAGGGCAAACTTCTCCACCGCAGCGAGCTCACGGAAAACAGGCTCATCAATTTCACCTGTCTCTATTTTAAGGACAATATCAATCCGGTGGTACTCCTCCGCACTTCTTTCAAGCCGCAGATACTTCTTCCCTGTTCCTGATTCGGCATCGGTGAGATTCTCATCAGGCAGATTCAGTTTTGCGACAGAATCGCTTCTCAGTTTTACCTTCCTGTTGAGCGACCAGACTTGAGGCAAATTATCTCTGAAGACTACAGGAGTAAGATCATCAGACAGGAATCCGGCACCTGCAAGCACAAAGGCCACCATCAGAGACGTTTTCCCCGCGCCTGTCTCGCCGAGAATCATCACCCCGCGTCCATCAAAAACAAAGCTGCTGGCATGAAAGCTGATAATCTTCCTCTGGTGCAGAAGGGCCACTAAAATCTGGTTATTCAGGTAAAGCCTCACCCTATCGGGATCAGCCCCGGGATCAACCCGGTATATTACAATGCTGCCGTCACGTACATAAAACCTTCCCGTTCCGGTAACGGTAGCAAGCAGTTCATTCTGCTTGACGATGTCTATTTCGCCAATATACAGCGGACACTCAACCTCAGGTATCTCATTCGCCTGCCATATCACCACCCCATCAAGCGGAAAGCTATTAGCCGTTGTTCCCCTGTTGTTCATCTGAATCCCCTGTAAATCTTCCACACAGGACCCACAGCATAATGTGCCGGCGCAAAACAGGGTATCCAGCCGGAATCGGCAAGATCGGTGGCATACAGGTTACGCCTGATCAGATCCGACCTGTACGCGGCTCCCGGGAATGCACGCAAGGCATACATCAAAGTGGCCAGGCTCTCACCGGCACTCTTTTTATGATCAGGCCTCACCGATTGTCTCACAGCGAACCTCTCCATGGCGGCAGGAACACTTTCTTCGGAAGGGAGCAGCCTGCTTCCGGGCAACCGGGAAACCAGCATCTTATTGCACAGCGAAACGAGCCTACCGGCACGCAGCCGGCGGGTCAGCTCCAGAAACTTATCCTCGTCAAACGGGCACCGCTCCGGGAAGACCGCGATGTCAACAAGCCATTTCAGCTTGCTCCAGGCATGCAGGCCGCCGTGAATCACCAGGAACAGCAGCTCGGCCTCCTCCTTTAGCACGGAATACCTCCTTCCGTCAAATACAAGCTCAATCTTGCTCTCGTTCATCAGCCTGTCATGCTCCTCAGGGCTTGTCAGCCGTGCATTGAACATGCTCCAGTGAAGCTCCACTCCTGCCTCAAGAACTGTACTCTGTAAAAACAGCTCATTTGTGTGTCTGAAAAGAAGCTTCTGCCTGCATCCTGACACCGGAAATCTGTAATAGGGAGAATGAAATCCGTTCCGCATAAGCAAATCAACGGCATCGGCTATCCTGTCTGCCCTGATATAGAAGTCAAGATCATTGTAAGCCCTGTATAAGGGGTCACCGTATAACCTGTATGATAGAATGGGGCCTTTCTGAGGCATGAACTCAATTCCCCTGCCTTCAAGTAACTCTGAAACAACCCGGAATGCATTCAGGAACGGGAGATACTGGGCCTTACTCTCCGGAAATTCAGCCGACCTGTTCTCTCCAAGCAGATCATCAATCTGCTGGTGGCTCAGCTGATGCCTGGTGTACAGCTCTTCCCTGCCGGGAACCGGTATCATGAACATTGTAGATTATGTCAGGAAGGATTTCCTGATCAGGCGGTCTCCGGGCTGGATATGCCGGAGGGAGATGCTTCCATGCGTGAGACCTGTCGTGCCAGCAGGAAGGTTGCAAGCAGGCAGAGCGTCAGGAGAATAATCCCCAGCAATAGTATCCCAAAGCCGTCAAGAAGGAAAGCAGTGACAATCAACAGAACATTGAACAACCCTATGTACATCGTTGCCTGCTTATGGCTGTAGCCTGCCCTGAGCATCATATGGTGTATGTGCCGGTGATCAGCGGTGAAGGGGCTCAGATTATAGTGAAGCCTCAGCAGTATCACCCGAAGGGTATCAAACAGCGGAACAATCAGGATGGCTATTGAGACCGACGGGGCAGACTGAAGGTTAAGAACACCCTTGCCGGTTGCCGCCAGCTCATTGAACCGTACAGCAAAAACCGCCAGCGTAAATCCAATAACAAGAGAGCCTGTATCACCCATGAATATCTTGTTGGGTCCGTCTGAAAGATTAAACCTGAGAAAAGCTAACAGAGCACCTAGCAGGGCAACAGCCATCACTGTGTAACCGTAATCGCCCGATAGCCAGAAAAACAGTCCGAACGCCACCGAGGAAATAATCCCCACAGTCCCCGCCAGCCCGTCAATGCCGTCAATAAGGTTTACGGCATTTATAATAATAACAATTACAAATACGGTCAGAAGATAGGAGGCCACTGCCGGGATAGTTGTTATCCCCATGAAGCCATGCAGACTGGTGAAATGTATGTGTGTGAAAATTGCCACAATGAGGGCAGATGCCAGCTCTCCGATGATTTTCTTTGACGGATTCAGGAAGATGAGGTCATCCTTCAACCCTACGAAAAAGAGTAAAACGGCCGCTGCCGCAAAATAGGAGAGGTCAGGCATGTAGCCGTCAATTCCCACCAGGAACCCGACCAGGAATCCGGCAAAGATACCGATCCCTCCCAAGGTAGGCACATCATACTTATGGATTTTATGACTCCCCGGTTTATCCTCCAGGTGGCGGAATCTTACTACTTTAATTACCTTGGGTATGTAATACCATGTGATTGCCAGGGAGCAAATAAAAGCTAGCACTATGGCAAGCCAACCTGTAATCATTAATTCTGGCATCTCGGCGGAAAGTTTACTTTCTAACAATCAACATTAACCAACTGTTCAACACTCAAATCTTCCCCTTCCGCAGTTCTGTAGGCCCCTGTTCCGCGCAATCACTTACCCGGATAAATCCGACAAACCTGAAAACAAAATTAAACTAAATAATCCGGCTTTGGAGGTAATGAACGAAAAATTTTAAACACAAGCCCGGATTCAGGAAAGAAGACAGCCCAGGCCGTAAGAAATATAAGCATAGCGTCTGTAAAAGCAGACAAATGCTCCTGGTACCATAGCTCCAACTCTCCCTTGTATGGTGCAATGTAATCCCTGTAGAAATCATGCTTGTCTCCGTCATAGTCCGAGATCCATTTCTCTTCATCCCGGAATATTATAGAACCTATACCTGTCATCCCCGGAACTGCATCATAAATTACGGCCTGAACATGATCGGGAAACTTCAGGAAATCGACTTCCATCTGGGGGCGTGGACCTACAATTGACATATCCCCCAAAAGGATGTTGAATATCTGAGGAAGCTCGTTGAGTTTAGTTTTCCTTAGGAACCGTCCGAAGGGAAATACCCGCGGATCATTCTTGACCGTCAGGCTTCCGGTCCCCAGGGAAGGACTGGCCTTCAGCATAGTGGCAAACTTCCATATCTGAAACTGCCGGTTTTTATAGCCTACTCTCTTCTGTCCGTAGAAAACATAATGCTCTCCCGTCAGCAGCAGGATAATGATAACCGGCACCAGCAGCGGCGACAACACCAGTATGGCCACTGCTGACAGCACAATATCAAAAAGACGTTTCAAAAAATTTCTGTACATTTTCAATGACCTTTAGACCCTCAGACTTCAGACCTTCAGACTCTTATTACATCTTAGAGTCAAGTCCCTTCCCCTTCTCAATGTGCTCAAAATCCGGCAGCCATTCATGCAAAATTTCAACCACCCCGGCTTTGGTCACAGCGCCTGAGTCAAACAGGGCTCTCAACCGACTGAAGATATCATCTATCTGCCCAAAATCTCTCCTGGCTGAATTTTTTATGACGCCAAGATTTATGAAACTGTCATTGTCAATTATCTCCCTGTTGGTATAGAACTCCTCGTATGGCTTTTCACCTGATGTATCTGTCTGAAAAAAGTAAACCGGGTAGGAGGTCATCTCATCATTTAACCGCATTGATTTCTCCCGGGCTTCATCCTCCGTAGAGCATATGTCAGGACGAAGCCCCACAAATTTCAGAAGATCATGGGCTATTGAATCAAACGATATCATATCACGCTCTTCATCCAGCTTCGGGAAAATAATGTCACCGGATTCACCAAGCACTGAAGCTATCAGGCAGAGCTCACCCGACTCCTGCGGTGAAACAAAAAAGCGCCGGATGCCAAGCGGGCACGACCAGGGCTGTCTTCTGTGCAGTCTCTCCAGAAACCCCTGTGGCAGACTGCCGTTAGAAAATGCGACGTTTGCAAAGCGAGCGGTGGTGATTTTAATTTTTCCGGAGTAGGCCATAATAAGCTCCTCCATCAGTTTCTTGCTGGCCCCCATAATGTTGACGGGGTTCGCAGCTTTATCCGTGGAAACACAAAAGAAATGTTCAGGAGGATACTGTAGCAGCAGCTCTAAGAGCTGCTGCGCCTGCAACACATTATTCTCAATCATCGCCTCCACGGAGAAGATATCCTTCTCGCTTCTGACATGCTTATGTGCCGCAAAGTTGGCAACAATATCAAATGGCGCCATCGATCTGAACATCTTTTCAAATACCCTGTCGCCAAAATTCATCGGATAAGTTATGAACTCCGGGGGAATATTGTCTTCCGTAGAACTGCGCAGATCACGTACAAGCTCGGTAAGGCCGTTTTCGTTGATATCGACCACCACCAGCCGGTTTAACCTGAACTTCAGCAATGCCTTTATATAAAACGATCCGATGGTGCCGGCACCGCCAATAACCAGGGCCCTTCTGCCGTTAATCTTCTCTTCCAGCAGAGTCCGGTTTTTTTCAAGGTCGGGATACAAAAGGCTCTCCTGTCGTTTCGTGACATAGGTCCTGATAAACAGATCGATATCCCGGTTATTCAGCATAGTCATTATTCTTAGTCGGGTATTTTGTGTTTTTCAATGAGCATAAAGCTGGCTATCTTGATGTATTCTGCGAAAACGGTTTGAATATCCTCTTTCCTTCTCCACCATTTAACACCATTGAATGAGGAGTATGTGCTGGGCTGGCATCCGATAACAACAGCTTTATCAGCAACTCTAAGTGTACTTCTGAAAATCATCTGTGCTCTCCTCATATGCGCAGGCGAAGAGACAAGTAGAAGAGTATCTGCTTCTCTGTTACCCGCTAGGTATTTTCCGACAGCATATGCCTCATCCAGTGTGCTCCGTGCATAACCCTGCAACAAAACAATATTGTTCACTGTTGCTCACGATACTGGCGCCTCTCGACTTCAGGGCAGCAAAGGCACCCATGCTCTCCTCCACGATTATGATCCTGTCAGCCCGACCCGATTCCCATGTATCGTATGCCTGTAAAACTCTTTCCGGGAAGTTACCCATGAGCAATACAATTGCATCAGCATGAACCGGCACCTCCTCCGTTGTCAGCCAGACTCCGGCCTGCCGGCAACCACCAATATATGAAACCGCAAGTACAAAAAGTAAAACAAGGAATAGTGCTGATCTCCTGTAAACTGTCATCTTTTCGCCACGGCCTCTTTCAGTGTATCGCAGATATAATCTACCTGCTCAGGGGTGAGTTTTGAGGACATCGGAAGTGTAACCAGGTTATCTGCAGCATACTCTGTATCGGGCAGTACCGATGCATACTCCCTGTATATTGAGAACCTGTGTACGGCTGGATAATGAACGCTTGTCTGTATGCCTGCTGCAGCCAGGTGTTCCCTTACACGATTGCGTATCTCAACAGTTGAGTTCTTAAGTACTATTGGGAAGATATAATTGGATGTAAAGTATATATATCCCTTAAACGGGATTATAATCTCTTTAACGCCCTCAAGGTTCTTTTCATAACGGGCACGTAATTCGGCTCTGATCTCCAGGTCGCCGGGCAGTTTTTCAAGCTGTACAATACCTATTGCCGCCCTGATATCATCCATCCGGTAGTTGTAACCCAGTTCTATCACGTCGTACTCTGTTGAGTGTCCCCTTGCCCTGTCAAATGAGAGGGATGTCATGCCGTGGGACCGCAGCAGTTTAGCTTTCTCGTATATAGCATCGTCATTGGTGATTATCATTCCCCCTTCTCCTGTGCTGATGTTCTTGTTTGAGAAGAAGCTGAAGCAGCCGACAGATCCGATTGTCCCCAGCTTTTTACCCGCGTATTCTGACAGAGGGCCGTGGCAGGCATCCTCAATCACACTGAGGTTATGCTTTACGGCAATGTCCATTATGCGATTCATGTCACAGGCAAAGCCCCCGTAATGCATAAGCATGATGGCTTTTGTACGAGGGGTGATCTTCTTCTCAATATCATCAGGATCAATTGTCAGGTCCTTCATGCTTTTCACGTCCGCGAATACAGGTATAGCATTTACGTACCTGATGGCATTGACTGTTGCAACGAATGTGAGAGAAGGGCATATTACTTCGTCCCCGGGTTTGATATCATTAAGTACCAGTGCCATATGGAGGGCCACGGTGCAGTTGGTGAGTGCAACGGCATGTCTTGCTCCGGTCATTTCGGCAAATCTGCGTTCCAGCTCGGCATTCTTCGGTCCTGTTGAAATCCATTTAGAGCGAAGGGTTTCAATTACTGCATCCTGTTCTGCCTCGTCAAAATTCAGGTCGAATAATAAAATCTTATAATCCATTTCGTTTATAATAAATCATCTGTTAGTCCAGGTATTTAATCATCCTGTACATTCTTCGTCCGGGATATGTAACAAATTCACTTTCGATTTTAAACCCGCGACTCAGGTAAAACCCGATCACTTTATCATTATCATAGTAATCGGTGGTCAGTGAAATTGCTTTACATTGCCTCTCCTTCAGGCTGCTCTCGATTGTATCAATCAGCAGTTTACCCACACCTTTGCCACTATATTCAGGTAGGGAAGCAATAGAGAGCAATTCAGCTGCATCTCCGACATCACTGCCAGATTTTGACAGGTTATAAGCAAGTCTCAACAATGCCCGTGGCCGTGAGAAAAATAACCTGATGGCTTCCAGTGGGAATGTATATAAATTGGCAAGCAGGATGTTTCTATAGAAGCCTCTTGATTCTATACTTGCCAGGGCAAAGCCCATGGACATTCCTTGTTCAGTGGTGCAGACAATTGATATGGCACCCGGATTTTCAATACATGCTTTATAGAAGGTTTCGAGGAATCTTTTACCCAGGGAGGAGAGGAAGAAATCGTTAAAGGACTTCATGTGTATTTCTGCCAATGTACTGCAATCACCCTGTATAGCTTCTCTGACTATCATGGTTTTGCATAGCTTTTTATCAGGTCAGCCAGTTTTTTCAGATTCACTTCCTTTGAGAGGTGCTTAAGTGCGTACGCGCGACCTGATTGTCCGAGGACTGTAAGTGACGTTTCAGGCAATGAACTGACTTCTTGCATTTTCATCGTAAGTGCCCGAGTGTTCCCGGAGGGCACAATCCAGCCACACTCCGCATTCCTGATTATGTCAGCCGCATCACTTTCTTCGTCGATGAAGGCGAGTACTGGTTTTGATGCCATCATGTATCCAACCAGTTTGGAGGGGATTGAATATTTTCCAAATCCTTTTTTTAGTGGAATTATTAGCACGTCAGCAGTAGCGAGTAGATCCGGAACCTTATCAGAAGGAGCATCAACAAATCTGATGTTGGCATTTGGGTATCCCGATGAAGTCTTTAAGCAAGACTGCTTTGAATTGCCACTGCCTGCGATGATAAGTTTTGAATTTTTCAACCTGGCATCACCGAAAGCCTCGATTACAGCCTCGATATTTGCAGAGGGACTCAAACTTCCCAGGTACATAAAAGCGAACTCGGTTGCAGTTTTTTGAATATAATCTGGCTCCTTGAATCGTGACTCATCCTGCCAGTTATAGACTACTCTGATTTTATTTTTGTCTATTTCTCTGCTCGATGTCAGATATTCGGCCATTTTGTTACCGATGGCAACAATAGCTGTTGCGTTATTCATCACATACTTTTCAATTGGCATTAAGAGAGATCTAGCAATTGAGCCAATCAGCCCTAGCCTGTCAGTTAACGTTTCGGGATAGATATCCTGAACATGAAGCACCAGGGGTATATTTAATTTTTTACAGGTTCTCGTTACAGCATATTGTGCAAACAAAGGCCACGTGTTTGCATAGATTACCGATATATCTTTGTTATGCTCATCAATGAACTTTCTAGTAGCTCGTCCGAAGCTGATACTTTCAAGCATGCGGCCAATGAACGACGGGCCAGGATGAACATAACTTCTAACAACCTTGACTTCGTAAGAGGTATCACTAGGTTTCTGACCCGGATATGTTTCTCCATAAGGTCTAGTGGGTTTAGGGCAGCTAACCGTAACCCTTCTTTCTATAGCTAGGTGTTGTGCAAGACTGTGGGCTATCTGAGCAGAAACAACTGGTTCAGGCGGGAAAACTGCAGATACTAATAATATCATTACGCATTACAATAATATACTCATACTACGCAGTGAAAGATGAAGTTGAATTTACGTTATAAGAGTAGGCTAAACGCTTAAATGGTTTAATAATTTGGAATGAACTAATCAATTCTAAACCCAGATGTGTAGTTATAGTTGACGTAATATCAAAATCATAACCCCTTCATAGCTAATGATCATTAGTCACATTAATTCCGTATTGGTTGTCGTAATTCTAATTAGTACCCGAATCAATCGCATTTTGCCATATTCTTTCATATTCCCGACTGATAGTTGACATCGTATAAGAAGAGAGCACGCGGTCTATACCATTTTGCCCCATGGCTACAATTCTACTATTATCTTCCGAAAAATAAGAAAATGCTTCTACCAAATCGTCTGTTTTTTTAGGTCTTATGCAGATACCACACGGATTTTTACTATCAATATTTAACATTTCTGGAATTGCACCTACGTTTGTAGCAATAACAGCACAACCCATTGCCATTGCTTCTATTATTACATTTGGGAATCCTTCAGTGTAGCTTGGAAGAACCAAAATCGAAGCGTCTAACAATTGGTTAATTACCTCATTTCTCTCAAGACTTCCAGTAAAAGTAAGCCAGGATGCATAAGTTCTTTTCTTAGCAAGAGTTAATATTTTATGCTTTATTTTTTTTTCATATGGCCCAACCAGAATCAACTCATCAATCTCTGGTGATGTAACAGACGCCTTAACTAGTTCAAATATTCCCTTATTTGGTATTATGTGGCCAATGAAAACCACCTTCCCTCTTTTCTTTGTAACAGGGTTCAGTTTTATGCTAAGTGCCCTCTTTTCAATATCAGGTGAAACTGGGTTTGGAATGTGGGCAACATTATTGAATCCTGATTCCATCAGGCTAATATAGGATACTCTGTCTATTACGATTGAGAGTTTACTCTGCCTAACCACCTTGCATAACAGATACCATTCCCAGTTCTTGGCTCGTTGTAGATCCGGAATTCTACCAAAACGAAAATGAATGATACAAGGCACATTATGCTTTCTGGCAAGACGCAATAATAAAATATCCTTAAGAAGAGCTATACTGGCGCTGCTTGTAATATGAATCACATCTGGCCTTTGTTCTAATAGTTGTTTCTCAAGGTAAGAATAAATACGCTCTGTAACACAAACACCCGTAATGATTCTCAGCAGCAGGCTAGTATTAGTAACCCTTCTAGCCCTTACGGCAGTATCTTGATGTATTATATCATACTCGAATTTACTATTCCTGTAATGCTCTAATATAGTAAGTGTCCAACCAGCAATACCTCCATGTGGGGGAGGTAAAGGAGACAATAACAAAACCTTCATTCTGTTATAAATTCAGATAATTCATCTTCAGGTATCCTACTGTCTACCAGATAAACCATTTCTTCATGGCGCTTTATCATCAAGACTCCATCGGAATCTTATTACCTTTGCAGGTACGCCCCCAACAATTGAATAAGGCGGAACATCTCTATTGACTACGGCGCCTGCAGCAATTATTGCTCCTCTGCGAATATGGACTCCCTTTAGAATAATTACCCGGTCCCAACCCAAACATCTTCATCAATATAAACTGGTGCGTCATCATCCTGTCTCTTGTCCTCCTGTTTATAATCTGATATTAGTTTGCCTACTAAATGATGAGAGTGATTGCCTCCCCTTATAGTTACATTTGGGCCGAAGGACACATTACTTGATATATGAATATCACTTATAGTAGAAATGAATGAAGCTCCCGGCCCGATATAAACATTATTTCCGATATATATATGTGAGTAATTAAAATCTGATTTTGTCGGGTAGAAAACAACATTTCTTCTGCATTTAGCAAAAAGGGAACGATAAAGATACATTAAGCTTCTATCAATTCCTTTGACTGATAAACAAAGCAATTATGCTATAAATTTCATGCTTCTCCTATGATTTTAATATACTCATTAACAATGCAATTGGAGGAGAAGTTTTCTCTTGCGTAACAGTAGTTATTTTTGCCAATCAAATTAAATTCATCTTTTGAAAGGCTCAATATATATCTTAATACTCCGGCAATTGATTTGGGATCTTCTGGAATAAAAAGCAGTCTCTCATCTTTTATATGCATTGGCAAATCACCAACTGATGAAGCTATAACGGGTTTCCCACAAGCCATAGCCTCGCAGATTGCATTAGGCAGGCCTTCATATAAACTAAAGATACCAACTACATCGGCCTTCTGCATTATTCTACTAATATCTTTATTCGCTGGATAAAATGCAAATACTTGATTCAGTTTAAGGGTGCTTATTTTCTTTTCAGCTTGTTCAAATGAATCGTCACGAATATCACCATACCAAACAACTCTTAACTCTGAGATTTCTGAGTTTGTAAGAAATTTCATGCTTTCAATTAGTTTGTCAAGGTTTTTTAAATATTGATGACTTGAAGGTACTAATATAGTCAAAAAGCCCTCTTTCCTAAATATATAATCGTCGGAAGGAAAAAATACATTGAAATCAACGATATTTAACGCTACGCGAAGTTTAGATGATTTCAATAATGGGTTTGCCTTTTTGATCAATTTCAAATTTTCATGTGAATTTGCAATTATTTCATCAGCAAATAGATGAAAAAATCTTAGAGCCCTGGACTTTAAAGAACCCAATATACGGGGATTAGCGCTTCTTTCGCCAACAATTAATTTCCACTTTCTCCAAGGTAGGCCGGCTATCTCGCTAATAAAATTCGGAGCTTCAAGAAATGACAATATTACATCTGCATGACTGTTACGTATGCTTCTTCGCATTTTGATTAAGCGTGCCAAATAGTTTGATCCGATAATTTCAGTGACGCTTATCTCAAATTTCCTGAGCTCATCGCCATAGAAGAGATGTGGATGATATACTAAAAAAGAAACTTCATTACCTTTTTCTTTAAAGGCTACAGCTAGATTTACCATTTGTCTTTGTGAACCACCAGATCCCAGACTATCTATTACAAGTAGGAGTTTCATTGGAGACATTTTCTGACATTTCTTCACCCCCTATATCCGACTTAACTAACAGAACAAATAATATCCAGATGAATTCGTCACCAGTAATCAAGGATGCATTATGTGTTAATGAATTTAACATATAAATTACCAGGGCTCCTCCTAAATACTTACTATAATGTGAGAAATCATTGCTTTTGAAATTCCAAACAGGCCTTAAGGACCGAATCAATATTCTAAAATATAATAGACTTACAACTATTGCACCGATTACACCACTATAGATAAATCCATTTAAGAAGAAATTATGCGCTGAGTTAGCTAGTCCTACTTTACCTGAAATGTATTCAGTAAATGCATTTTGCCCACCAAACCAAAAGTTGTCTTTAATAAATTTCAGAGCTAAAGAATATAATTCTAAACGATTGGAATCTGAATAATCGGCATATCGCCCCAGATTCACGTATTCCAATGAATAATCTATTGTAATTAAAATAATTATAAAACCTATTAAGGCTAGTAATGCAAAAAGGAAATACTTCCTTTGCCCTAAAAGAAGAACGAAATAAAACGCTAATACTAATAGTAATACAAGTCTTTGTTGAGTTAAAAAAACAACGTATATTAAAAAGACAGATATGAATGCTGATATTAAACGTTGAAAATTTGATAGAGAAATACTTATTAAAAGCGGCGCAAGACAAGCAAATACAGCTGAAAAATATCCATTTCTAGCGATAAAGCCAAATAACCCTCTAACACCTCTATTCAAACCTGATTCGAAGGATATACTATTTGCAAAAAGATCTTCGGTACCTTCTGCATTAATCAGTACTTTTGGTATTGAAGTTCCCAAATCGCTACCATAATATTGCATTATGGAGAATATTCCATTGACTATTCCAACAAGTATTAAAAAAACTATTGTTCTTTTTATTTCAGTGCTGGAGTTAACCAAACTTGATATAATATAAACAGCGATTAAACACACAAAATATCTCCCAAAGAAGTATTTTAAAAAATTAACCTCTTTAATCTCACCATTTATTAGTAATGCAAAAAAATAAATGCCAATAAAAGCCAGATAGAGTTTTATTTCCTTGCTGAAAGAAAATCTATATCGAAAGATCAATAAGACTAAAAGCAAGATACAAGAAACATAAATTCTCAAGGATACTGGACCAATGATAAAGCTTCCAAACAGTAAACTGGCAAGTAAAAATAAGAAAACCAGAAAACTATCTAAATAAGATCTCTTAAGAATTAATGACATTCATTAGTTTTTTATAGCTCTGTTTTATTGAAAGATCCTCATTTATCAATCTTAAACTCTCAACTCCATGGACGATGGCCTGTTCAGGATTTGTGATATAAAACATCATTGAATTGACAAGTTCATTTAAAGAGACGTCAATAATGAATCCATTCTTCGAATTATTAATATAATGAGCAGAGCCATTATCGCTTGAACTAATAACAGCAAGCCCATATGACATTGCTTCCATTTCAGATATAGAAGCAGGTTCGTTAACACTAGGCATTACTATTATATGGCTTATAGAATAATAATATCCCACTTGATCATAAGGTATATTCTTAAGAAGCATTATATTCTTTTCGAGGGATTTAGTCCTTACTAGCTGAAGACACTCTTCATAATATCTCTCGCGTTCTATCTTATCACATCCACCAATAATTGTCAATTTTGAATTTCGTGCTTTTAGAATAATTTTTTCAAAAGCTTCTATCAAAAGCTTTATATTCTTTCGAGGCTCATACTTCCCTACACACATAAAATGCAAGGCTTTTGGTGTTTTTCTGTTGAGATCTCCCTTAGCCTTCGGGTACATAAAAAAGGGCACATAATCGATATAATTAAGATCTATACAATTATCATTATTTATCCCTCGATATAAAACGGGTGTAAACCATTTTATCTTCAAGACCTTCGTAACAACCCAATCATGAATCTTCCGAAATCTATTAATAGATCTGACGTACTTAGGGCCTTGAGTATAAAAAACAATTTTCACTCCTCTTATGATCGCAAAGGGGATGAGTAACTTGGCATAAACTGGGGTACTTGCACCGCGAATAATAATAACATCAGGTCTAAAAGACTTCACCATTGCCAGATACTTTATCGGTTTTGGCATTGCATTTGCAGCAAATCTGGCAATGTCATTGGTCTTTTGCTTTCTTAATAGCAATTGGGAAATATTTGAAATTGGAATTGTGACTGGTGTTAAATACTTATAATTCTCACAAGATCCATGAACCATTACAAAAAATCCAACTTCATGCTTTTCCTCAATTAATTTTCTTACAAAGGATACCTGATTTGTATGAAACCTGGGAGCTATTAGCAATATCCTCATTTATTCGAAAATATTTGTATGATTACTCTCTGGTCGTTTATACGTGTACTTATAGTCAATTGAATAGATAATCAGCGAATCTGCTAGTTTCTATGTAGTGGTGTAATAATCTTCTATTTAAGAGAAAATTTGAGCATTTCAGCCTTAGCTATCCAAAATAGTAGCGGCACATAAGAGCTGCCAAATATTTTCGCAAATTTTTCACTCGTTCACCTTTAAATTTGTATCTTGTAAATAGCTTATAGTATCTGAAAATCAAGGGTAAGCATCGAAGATTATTCATACACGCTAACTCATACATGTATTCTAACTTCAGGAGATGGTAGTTAATAGTGTCAGTGTATCGATAGTTTGAAGCGATATTTAATTGATAATACATTTTTTGGCGATTATCGAGCTTAAATTGGTAATTGGGTCTAATTTTTGTAATCCCTCCTGGGTGGTCTCTATAAACCCCCATTATTTGTGGTATATATTTCAAATTGCCGCTTAATGCTACCAAGAACGCAAGACTAAAATCCATAATACCAATTTGATCCAAATCATACTGATCAATTGCAGATCTTTTAAAAACAAAAGAACATGTATGTCCCATCCAATTAATCAAGACCTCCTCTGCAGTAAAAATTCCATTGTGATGTTTATACTTTTGTAAATATAACTTATTAATTTGTAGCCTGTTAGATCTAAGGATATAAACATCATGAAAGGTTCCGCTTAATGTATCATCCATTTCTAATAGATCAACT
>CAZDBX010000058.1:0-14564 GCA_964503805.1 uncultured Lentimicrobium sp.
TCCGCTGCCGGTGTATGAAAATACCGGCCTGTCTCCGGCTCCGTAAGAACCTATTGTAATATTGGTTTTTGAACTTAAAGAAATCTGAGTGGATGAGGTATAGGTGGTTCCCCTCTTTTGAAGGTAAGTATTACCATTGACAAAAGAAAAGTCTGTCCATGAATCAAAAGGATTGGTTATTGATCCGTTCTGGTTAGAACCTGTAAAGGCCGGATCAATATAAATCGTTGTTTGCGAAAAGCTGAAGATTACTATTAAGGATAGTACAAAAGTTAAAAAAAGAGAGCGTCCCCGGCAATCTGATTGCAAAGGAGTCCAGGTAATTAATTGTCGTCCCATCATTTCCTCCATTAGTTGTTTGAGTGACCTAAGTCATTGATTATTCCTAGTTGAAGGCAGAAGTATCCCTGGCCGATCTCCTCCTTCTGGCTTAGTAATCCTTTTATAGTTTTTTTTGGAAAAAGTAACAGGTAAAAATTGGATTATTGATAATTTAGAAGAGGTCTACATTTCGCGTTTGATTTATAAGCAATATTTCTGAAGGAATTAATGGGCTGTATGACAGTGGTGTAGATTTTCAATTTTTTGATAGCAACAGAATATTATCCTTGACTCAGTAATGTAAATAAATATTCAAAATGCAATTCAATAATATATAATAAAAAAATGGACATGTCTAAAATAAATCAGGTGGCTAATTGTATAGCCACCTGACTCAGGAATTATTTTCGCTAATCAGCCGATGATTGCTTTGATGGTCTTTTGTTGCAATCCATTAAAAACTTTCAGGAGGTAAGTTCCTTTCGGCCGCCCTGAAAGGTCAATTGTTATTTTGTCCGACTGCTTAAAAATAGTATTGAAAATAAGTCTGCCCGATAGGTCGAATACCGCAATCTCAGTGGCAGATATTTGTTGTCCGCTGAATCCGATGTTGAAGATTCCATCAACCGAGGGATTCGGGTAAACAACGACTTCTGAATCAATAGAAATATTTTGCATGTTATTTTCTTCTTTGGTTTCCGTAATTGTCATTTTTTCTGAAATGGTTATGGTTATGTCAACAACTTCCATTAATTCAAGTTCTTCAGAATTCAGAACCCCAATCTCGTAATCAAACTCGCCAGGTGAAAGCTTCTCTTTGTCTGAAATCATAATTTCACCGGTCAAACTATTGATTGAAATACCTGGAAGCGGATAGTCCAGCATTGGAATGTATGTCAGTATCATCTCCTCCGATGAATGCAGTGGTGAAATCCGGCCAACGGGGCTTCCTTCAGGTAGTAGGATACTGGTGTTGAAATATTGTTTGGAAACCGGAACAGAGGTGGTGCCAGATGTATTTGACACGACAATTGAAATAATTGCTTCTGCATACATATTCGGGGAACCATTGTCTGTAGCTCTTACCCTGATATAGAAGGTTCGTGTGTAGAATGCGGATGGATTTGCTACAGTAAGTACGCCGGTATTCGGATTAAGTGCAAATATGCCATTTGAGTTTCCTGCCGTTATCGAATAGTTTAGTAGCTGACCCTGATTGGGGTCGTTGGCAACAACTGTTCCGATTACAGAGCCTGCCGGAGGATATGTGTTTGTGGTGAATGTTTGATTGTTAATTACCGGAGGATAATTTGTTTCAGGTACAATGATCTGAATCATCGCTTCGGCGAATAATGCTGGTGTACCATTATCGGTTGCTCTTGCCATCATGTAAAATGTCCTGGGGTAAAGTGCAAATGAATGGACAACAGTTATGGCCCCAGTAGATGGATTGATGGCAAATATCCCGTTTGAATTCCCAAGCGGAATGGAAAATGTAAGGGTCTGACCCATATCCGGATCTGTGGCAATCAGCGTCCCGACAAGTGTCCCGGCAGGTGCATATTGCTCTACATAGAACGTCTGGCTTTCTATTGCAGGGGTCTGATTTGCTGATGTTACATTAACAGTGACGGTCGCCTGGCTGCTCAGCGATGGTATTCCGTTATCTGTTACCCGGACTGATAAATTGTATGTCTGAACTGCCAGGGCTGCTGAATTATTGACTGAAAGTGCTCCGCTTGAGGCATTTATTGCAAAACATGATGATGTATTCCCCCCTGTAATGGAATATGACAGCGTTTGCCCCTGGTTGGGGTCGCTTGCAATCACTGTTCCGATAACAGTTCCATTGGGAGTGCCCTGCGCAGTACTGAATGACTGGCTGTTTATTACAGGAGCCTGATTTACCGAAGTAACTGTTACAGAGACTGTAGCCTGAGTATACAGGATAGGGTTCCCGTTGTCGGTAGCCCTGACGGTAAGATTAAACGTTTGAGGGGTGAGCGCAACTGAATTTGCAACTGTTATTGTACCCGTTGAAGCATTGATTGCAAAACAGGAGTTGGTATTTCCACCGGTAATTGAAAAGGTAAGAACCTGTCCCTGATCCGGATCAGAAGCTTGAACAGTCCCGATCAGGGTCCCGTTGGGAAGATTCTGGGCAACACTGAATGCCTGATTGGATATAACCGGAGGCTCATTGATATTAAGAATATTTATTGTTATTGTTGCCTGCGACCAGAGGTTGCCGGTACCATTGTCAGTCACCCTTACTATAAGCGCAAAGGATGATGCAGCTTCATAGTTTAAAGCAGCACTGTTGGCAACAATAATCTGCCCTGTACTGGAGTTCAGTGTGAATGCATTGTTCGTATTGCCGCTGACAATAGTGTAAGTAAGCGTTTGTCCTGCATTGGGGTCTGAAGCTACTACGGTCCCAACACTGGTGCCGTTCGGGCTGTTTTCATTTATTGAGAATGACTGGTTATTTATTACAGGTGGCAGGTTGTTGCCAGAGGAAGAGATATATTCATAGGCACCGATATCAGGCGCGGATCCCTGAAATATTGAGGTTCCTTCAATGTCATAGCTGATCCCAACATTCACGCCTTTGTTGATACAGGGAGAGTTACTTTGCAGGTGGAAATCGTAGCCGGTCGGATTAACAAAAAGCGGATTACCTATAACCGGATTTGAACCTGTTCCGGGCGTTCCGGCTGTAGCAGATGTACCGTAACAGTTGTTCCTGATGGTCCAGGATCCGCCACCGTAATTGTAGATGGCAACACCATTGTCTGTGCCCCTCAGGTGGATATTGTTTCTTGAATCAACGTTTGTTTTATCAACCCAGATATGGTAATTTGAGACACGGTAAAAGACATTGTTATAGACCTTGGTGTTTGTTGCCGGCCCTACAGAGGGATATGTATACCCGATGCCGACTCCGCTTGAACAGTTGTAGAATATGTTATTATGAATCAGATTGTTACTGGTATAAGCGCCTGCAATTCTTAAGCCCAGGGTATTTCCCTGGAATGTATTGTACCTGGTTATGATCCCGTTTCCGCGTTCAATGTGCACAGCTGCAGCCACATTTGAGCCATTGATAAATGTACAATATTCGATAATTCCTGTTGCATTGTCGGATGTGCCTGGGGCACTGTTCAGAATAAGATTGAATTTGTTGCCGGCTCCGTTTGTACGGTCAATGATGGTATGGTGAATGTGAAAACCATTGTAATTGCCGTCGAGCTGTATCCCATCCCCTGAAGAGTATGTCTGATTCGGATTAACAAAGAATCTCCGGTTGATGTTATATATGTGGCTATGCCCGATTTCAACACCCGGAATATTGGCTAAGTATATCCCGTCAATGGCAACATTGTGGATCACTGTATTCAGAATCGAAAGGTTGTTGTTATAAACACCGTAAATTCCAAAACCAGCATTATTGGTATTGTGTGCATTGTGAAGTACACAATTGTTGATGGTGATGTTTGAAGTGTAGTTGGATGAACTTCCGATAACAGCCACTAAGGAATGGGCATTGACATTTCCGTTAACCTCGAAGTCCTGAATTGTGCAATTGGATGAACTCTGAACACGAAAAGCATATCCACTGCCGGTGTATGAAAAAACCGGCCTGTTGCCGGTGCCGTACGAGCCTATGGTTATATTTGATCTGGCATCTATGCTGATCTGAGTGGATGAAGTATAAGTGGTGCCTTTCTTTTGAAGATAGATGTTGCCGCTCACAAGTGTAAAACTTGTCCAGGAGCTGTAAGGATTTGTAATGGAACCATTCTTTGTTGAACCTGTAAAGGTTGGGTCAATGTAGATGGTCGCACCAAAAAGAATCGAAGAATAAAATATGAGTAGTAGAAAAGTTAATGCAAGAAATAAGAATCTGGGTTTGTTGTTGGAAATTTCCCCTCCAGTAATGCTCCGTTTGTTTTCCATTTGTAGTCGTTTTAGTTTGTTCATTTAACATTAATTCAAAAATGTGTTCGCAAAGCTGTTAACCAGCTACTTAATCAGGTTGCTCAGCAGGGATAATGCATTTTATCAGATTGTTAACTGTAAAATTCTCCCCAGGGCAGCATTTTTCATCCCGGATTGCTGCCCCGCGAAAGTTTGATGGAAAACTATGCCAGAAATCCTGGTTGAAATGCTGTTAATTAGCTTGTAAACCGAAATGGAATCCGAAATTGATCACAGACAGCGTATTGAGATAATTATTAATTTCCTTATTAAGTTAATTTAAAAAGAGTCTAAGTAATGAAAGGGGATATCGTTGGCCTTGCTTTCTCATTTTGGGGAAATTATCCCCAGGGAAGCCACAAAGGTTTAGGAGGATAGCTATTGCTCCGGATTCCGGAAGCACTGATACACTTATAACAGATGATATTTGTCAGATCATCGGAAATATACCGGAAGGGTTAAACAGGTGTTAAAGAAAGAATATCCCGTTTGGCAGAATAAAAGGGCTGATCACTTCTTTTTTAATAAGTTTCTGCTGAATGATTTGAAGAAGGATTTATCCTTTTTCTCCTCATAATAAGTGTATTCATATCCGTAATCATAACTCAAACCTCTTGCTTTAACGTCGTTGATTACAAGGCTGATGTGAGGTATGTTCTTCTGAGTTAAATGATTGATATTTGTTGTAAATGCTTCCTTTACAGTAAATCCTTGTCTGACAACGTAAATATTAGCATCCGAATACCTCATTAACAGGTAAGTGTCAGATACCACGCCAACAGGTGGAGAATCAATAATAATGTAGTCATACAGCTTTTTAAGGTCATTGATCAGCTGTTCAGTTTTTGGGGAAGCGATCAACTCAAGCGGGTTTGGTGGAATTGGTCCGGCTGATATGAAATCAAGGTTATCGATGCTTGTTTTCTGAATAATTTCCGACAGGGAAGATTGATTTATCAGGGCGGTGCTGATCCCTTTCTGATTGGACAGGTTGAAGTCCTGGTAAAGTTTTGGTCGTCTGAGGTCAAAACCCATCAACAGGGTTTTTTTACCAAACAGGGCATAAACACAGGCAAGGTTCTGCGATATAAATGATTTTCCTTCTCCTGTATATGAAGAAGTAACTACAAAAACCATTTTCTCATTATCCCTGGCATAGAATTGTAGGTTTGTCCTTAAACTTCTGAATGATTCCGAAATAGGAGAATTAAAGGCTTCATTGATGACGATTTTTTCTTTGCTGTCATTATGAAAGACGTGGCCCAGAATCGGCAGGCCGGTGATTGATTCGATCTCCTTTTTCGATGAAATCTTCGTGTTCAGGAAGTCACGTAATACTATGATGATAAAAGGAATCAGTAACCCGATCAATGCGCCGATAATCAGGGTTAATTTGTTCTTGGGAAAGACCTGATAGGATGTTATGTACCTGGCAGGATCAATTACTTCATAATCGGGGGCATTTGAAGCCCGGGCAATTTGTGCTTCAGATCTTTTCTGGAGCAGAAAGGTGTAAATTGCATCATTCAGCTTGAATTTACGCTCAATACCGAATAGCTGCCTTTCAGTTGAAGGGAGTCTTGACATCTCAGCAGAGATGCGTGCAGACCTGTTGTTAATATCCTGAAGGGCAATCTCAGTGGTTGCCGCATTACTGCTGATATTTTCGTTGATGGTTTTTTTCAGGTTGGCTATCTGAACTTCAATAGTATTAAGTCTCAGATTTTTAATGTTTCCCTGGTTAAGCAGGTTGGTTCGTTCAGAATTGAGCGTAATCAATTGGGAAATCAACTGGTTTAACAAGGGATCCTGAACATTCATCGAGGAAGGGGCAACAAGATCAGATAAATCTGTATTTTTTTCAAAATAATCACGGATATAATCATAATACTTCTTCTGCATGATAAGCAATGCCCGTTCACTTTCAAGCTGGTTCATCCTTTCGAGCGATTGCTGACCCTGAAAACTTATATCCATAACCCGGTTCGAAGTCCTGAAATTCTGAAGCTTACTTTCAGCATAAGTCAATGAATCCGATACTTCGCTGATCTGACTGTCGATAAATTTTACGGTGTTAATGGCGATTCTGTTTTTCTTCTCGAGGTTTTTCTCAAGATACGCATTTGAAAGTGTGTTGAGGAAGTCGGTGATTTTGTACCTGTTGTCGCCAGTCATTGAGATTACAACAAGTGAAGAAGTTCTGGAAGTAACATTGGCAGTTATAGATGCCTGATATTTAAGCGTAAGGTAACTTAAACTGTTAAAAGAAAAATATACTTTACCGGATGATGACTGGATGTTATTACCTGGAGGCAAATGCACCTTAAAACTGTAATTTTCTCCCTTGATTTCTTCGCCGAACCTGTAAGTTCCGGATATTTTCATTTTTGGTGCGACTTTTACAATATTGTCATCCAGATAGTTGTATATCAAAATGTTATCTCCATCTGCCTCAATACTGAACTCATCTTTATTCAGTATCCTGAAATAGATTGGAAGGTCAATGGGCTGTAGCGAAGATTTATCAATACTTATCTGTAATGGTTTGTCAAAATATATCTCATCGGTTTCCCTGAATAGTTTATGTTTTATTATCCCCCCGAACATATACCTCTCCGTGTAAAATGAAACATCGAGATTGAGTTGATTTACAGCATCATAAATCATCGTATATGAGGTGAGAATGCCCAGTTCATTTTCAATATTCTGATTACCGGCAAATAGGCCAAAACCCTGCATAATATCCTGCGAACTCATAAAAGAATTCCGCTCGGATTCCTTGAGCAGCAGTGTGGAATGATTCCTGAAAATAGTGGTGGAGAATTTGTTGAAAAGAAATGCTGCCGCAAGAAAGGTTACGACAGAGAGGGCAAACCAGAACTTATGTCGCCACAACTTAAAAATTAAGTCCCGGTAGTCTGTCTTTTGCTGAAATATTTCTTCTGATCTTTTCACGGCTTCGGGTTATCTGAAAAAGTACAATACAGTTATGAGTGTTGTCGTAGTTGCAAGAAATGTGGCATAAGTAAAGGTTCTGAGACTCCTGAATTTTGTTTTTATGGGCTCTACGATCACAACATCGCCAGGCTGTAGATAATAAAGTTCATTTTCAACAATTTTTTTATCTGTCAGGTTCAGGTTGTGAAATCTGACAAGGTCATCGTATTCACGAATCAGGATTACTTTACTCTTATCGCCGTAATCAGTTATGCCGCCTGCATATCCAAGTGCCTGAAAAATATTGATCTGCTCCTTGAAAAATGGAAATTCGCCCTGGTTTCGTACTTCTCCCAATACGGTTATGTTGCTGTTTACAAACTTCATGGTAATGGCCGTATTGCTGAGATACTGGCTTAGTTCAGCTTCAACTTTGGCTTTTGCTTCCAGAAGTGTGAGGTTGTTTAACATGATTTCTCCGATAAACGGAAAATCAATGGTGCCTCTTTCACTGACTGTATAGCTGAGGAGATCAATGCTAAGACCTCCTGTAATTGAAGAGTTCTGGTTGCTGAATATCCTTGCGGTTTGTTCATCCAGGCTTAAAACATTGATATATAAATTGTCAAATGGTCTAATTTTTTTTATTGGCCTGAGATGTTCGTAGCTTTCCTTGATTTCTGAAGTTGTTTTGTCCTGAACGTATTTGAGATTGTCCTGCGGTACACATGAAGCCAGAAATCCTGAAACAAACAATACCAGAAATAACTTCAGTTTAAACTGACCTATCTTTTTCATATACAGTTCTTTTCTGTTCGGCTGATTGTAATTTTCAATTTTGCGGCATTTCATAAAATAACGCATAAGTTAATCAATCATTGTAAATTCAGGCAAATGTCTGACAATTTCGTTATTGTCCCGAACCTTTTGCGACTGTCTGGATGGTTTTTATGAACAGCATAAAATCCATTTTCAACGACCAGCTGTCAATGTACTGTAAATCGAGCTTCATCCATTCATCAAAGGTTATATTGTTTCTGTTGGGAGCGATCTGCCAGATGCAGGTAAGGCCAGGGCGCATAGAGAGCCGCCTGAGCTGCCACCTCTCATATTGGGCCACCTCGCTGGGGAGGGGCGGCCTGGGCCCAACCAGCGACATATCACCTTTTAAAATATTAAAAATCTGAGGAATTTCATCAAGGCTGGTATTTCTGAGAATCTTTCCAACAGCTGTGATTCGTGGATCTTTTTTTATCTTGAATACCGGACCGTCCATTTCATTCTGGGCTTCGAGCAAGGGCCTCAGTTTCTCGGCATCCTGAACCATTGTCCGGAATTTATAGATGTTGAATTCACGCCCCCTGAGTCCAACCCTTTTCTGCTTAAATATTACCGGTCCCTTTGATGTAAGTTTTATCGCAATAACAATTAACAGCAGAATGGGGGACCAGATAAGTAAAATAAGGAAAGAAGCAACAATATCAACGACAAGTTTCCATTGATGCGCATCTTTGTTAACCGGGGTATTGATAAATGTGAGAAATGGCACTTCATTGTAATAGCTCAGATGGGTCTTCGTTGCAGGCATCTGAAAGAAGGCCGATTGCAGCCTGAAAACCACCCCGATTTCTTCGCATGCAAACACCAGCTTCTTGATTTCAGCCTGATTAATATCGTTCTTGCAATAGAATACTTCATCAACAACATGCGATTTTATCAGATAGGACAGGCTTTGAGTATTCTGAATGACCTTGACCCTGCTGCCAAATATCTCCGGAATAATTTCTGAGTCAGAAATTATGGTAACTATCCTGAAACCCCATTCTTTGTGGAGAAAAAGTCTTTCAATAAAATCAACACAGTTCTCATCTGCGATCAATATGATATTTCTGGTGTTTAATCCCTTATTGAGCAGATTTTTATGATACCTGTATGATAGAATAATGATCAGGTTCAGTAAAATAAATTCAATTGATGCAAATACCAGAAGGATGTAAAGATTGATCTGTTCCAGTTTTAATAATGAAATAATTATGGCCAGGATCCCGGTTCCGGTTAATGTGAATAGAAAACTTTCAATCAGGATGATCGCAGTATCTTTGGCCCTGTAAAAGCGGGTGAGGTTTGTTTTGCTGATGCCAAAATGCCATAATGGAATCAGGATCAGCAATACAGTGAGATACTGACTATTGTATTCAATAGTTGCTATTGATAGCCAGTCAGTTATAAAAAATGCCCCAATAAAAGCAAGCACTGACACTATCGTGATGATAATGCCAAAAGTTTTGCTTCCAAGCTCTTCGCGTTCCTGAATCATTTTCGCTGTCCGGGGCTTTCAGTATTTAATCACATTTCAGGTCAATAATGATGCCTGAATTGCCAATTTCAACAAATTATTTCCGGATTTGTTTCCCCTGCTTTTCTGTCCCATTTAAACCGATAACATTCTCTTGATAAAACCCGGTGAACCTGAAAATGTCAAAACCAAAAGTCAATGTCAGTCAAAAAAGCAATCGTCTCACAAGTATTTCAGCATGAATAATTTGCTTTTTCTGCGGTTGCAGGCAGAAATGTATGAGTAATCAAAAATAATTATATTTCACGACTAAATTTCAAATTTGCAGCGCTTTTATTTAAAAACAACCGAAAAGTGACAAAATTCAATTGTAATCAGGGTAAAATTTTATGAAGCTTGCTATTATTGATGAATTGATTGCCCGAAAATAATTAGTTTAAAGTGCTTCTTTTCAGATCTGCCATGCCTGGCTTTAGTTTTGCGGTACGGCTCAAACTCTGATAAATTCCCTGATAGAAGCCAGAAGGTTTTCCGAAGCACCTGATCCTATGGGCTTTGATGGCTTAATGGAATCAATCCGGTTCAAAGCGTTAAAAAGATCCTCTTCTGAGTATACATCCATGACGTATCCCAATCGGCCAAAACTTTTTGCCGTAGAGACCTGGTGGTCGTTTCTTGTCTCGTGATAACCTGAAAGCCGGGGCATAACAATGATGGGCTTTGAAAACTGGAGGGCTTGAATGATCGTTCCCATACCAGCGTGTCCGACGATTACATCCGCCGACCTGAATTTGTCAATGAATTGCTCAGGCTCAATAAAATCAGTATAGCTGAAGTTTGTTGGTAAATACGCTGCCCTGGAAATCTGGCCATAAATCTCTTTGTAACCGGTTTCTCCCGCCCAGCGGTCAACAGCCCTGATAAGCCTGTCGAATGGTTCCTGTGTTCCTACTACTACAAAAATCATGAAATTACCGTCCCTTTAAAAAACGTTGATTTATTATCGGCCAGATGATCCCACTGTGTCAGATGCAGCCTGCTGAAAGGTTTTGCTATACGGCCACTCATGGATATCCTGTCAACATTAGCTATGCTGTCGATCCAGATGGTCTTTTTGTTTTTCATCCATCCCCAGATGATGGCCATGAGCCCGGGGGCTGCCCCTGTTGAAATGATCACATCAGGATTTTCATTTGCAATGATCCTCCTTACTTCGAATGCCATTTTGATGAGCTTCAGTTTTTCCCATCGCGTTGCATCGGTCACTGCATAAAACTTATGACCTTCAGCCTGAGCCTGATTGCCTTTGTGGGTAGAAACAAAAATTATATCCTGTCCGTCAAATGCCGGCAGAAGTCTTAATAATTGTATCCAGTGGCCTCCGCTTGAGGCAATTGCAAGTATCTTAATTTTCCCCATTATGGCGGTTACTGCTTTTTTGTAAAAGTCGCTTCATAAAAATGACGATTACACTTCTGTTGAGCTCATAAAAATGAATAATTAATTCAACTTTCATCCTGATCCGCATGAGAAGTGGTTTTCGGGGATGAAAGTGTCTTTTGCAATAATGGTTCAATGCTTCAGGGCTGGTCGCTCTGAATTCTTTAACCTGGAACTTTTTCTGATGCGAAAATAATAATTTTGCATTATTATCGGAAAGATTGGCATTGAAAATCAATCCGGTTTGGGTTAATTTAGAAAAGTTCTGATCAAAAATAAAGTTGCCGTGACTGAATACAGTCCATGTTTTATTTAGTTTGACTACAGTCTGTATAACATGAGGATGATGCCCGAGAATGAAATCAAAACCGGCTTCGCTTAATTCCTGCGCAAGAGCACGCTGCTGCTCATTTTCCAATGTGAGGTATTCGTCTCCCCAATGAATACTGATGATGCGGATTTCATTATCAGCTTTCCGGCTGAGATTTAAGTCACGGATAAGATTGTTGTTGGAACTGCGAAAGTACTGGCCGCAGTAGTTTTTGTCATCTATAAGGCTAACTCCCCATATTCTTAAAACTTTACTGTTCATTTCTATTGCCAGGGGGGTGTTGTCTCTTCCGGCGACAAGAATGCCTTCTTTTTCGAGAAGCTGAAAGCTATATCCGGCAGATTGCACTCCATGCTGACTGAAATGATTGTTGGCAACGTTGGCTATTTTAACTGCATTGATCTTCCTGAAAATAGTTGCAGTACTTTCAGGTGCAAGATAAACTCCGTTGTTTATGTCTCGCTTTAAGAAATGATCATCCGGGGCAAAACCCGACTCCATGTTAAAAATAAAGATATCTGCCTCTGATATTAACTCATAGACCTTCGGGCTCAGCAGCCTGGTAAAATCATTGCTGAACTTTTTTATAATACCCCGGCCGAAATGATGAACATTTTCACCAAGCATAACATCGCCGACGCTGCAAAGATTAAATGACATGGCTTTCAATTAGTTTAAACTTTGTATTAGTCGGATTGTATTCCTGCATTTGCTCTATTGCAAAGTTGAGTTCCGGCAGATGTTTATTAAGCGACAAGGCAAGTTTTGTTGCCATTTTATCAAAAAGCTGCATTTGGCCAAGGTGAATGTATACTTTTACAGAATAGTCGGCTTCCTGAACTATCCGGTAGCCATCGACTTCCGGGAAATCAAACAGAATTTTATTGAAATATGATCCATGAACCGAACCGCCGTCCGGTTTTCTGATCAGGTCTCTGGTTCTGCCTTTCAAATCAATAATCCTTGGCCATGATGAGCCGCATCCGCATTTGCCGGTGGTGATGTTCCCGATGTCACCGACCCGGTATCTGACAAAAGGGTAGTTCAGGCTGTTTGTGTTTGTCAGTAACAGTTCAGTTAACCCATCTCCGGTTACTGTTACTTCAGCAAAACAATTAAGAAAATTGAAATGATATCCATGGTGTTCAGGGCATTCACATCCCAGAATTCCGCCGTCATTAGCCCCGTATATGTCAAATACAGGTTTTTTGAATGCCCCTTCAATCTGGTCGCGGACGGAAGGCAGCAGCTGTTCAGATGTGGTAAATATTGCCTTCAGACTTCGGAAATGAGAAGGAAACCCCGGGATCACTTTTATAATATTCATTATGGAGCTGGGATATCCATAAATCAGGACTGCTTTTTCAAGTTTTGACTGAATTGGCTTAAGGTCGCTGTCAATCATGTCGCCCCTGAGAAAATAGTTATTCTGCAACCTGTGGTAAATATTTTCCAGGAACTTCCTGTTAACAGTTCGAAGTGAATTTCCGGCAATTGTAACAAACGGATCTCCGGGCTCATAACCACAGTTTGAATGCCAGAATAAGTAATTGTGTGCCCACATCCAGGAGAGGTGCTCCTTATCAACATAATACCGGAATGGCGCTCCTGTACTGCCCCCTGTTTTCTTAAGCTGATATGCCACACCTTTTAATGGGGTAAAAACCAGATGGAGATTTGCGGATAGCGTATTTTTGTCGATGACCGGCATACCCATCAGCACCTTCTGCGGATTGTCGATGATCTCATCCGGGCTGTATTTGCTCAGTAAAGGGCTGTAGAATCTGTTATGACTCCTGATGGCCAGCAGGAACATGGCAAGGTTCTGATTACGGGTTTCTTCAAGAGGTGTTCTATTGTCCCATAGCCTGACAAGCTCCTTGTATTTGCCCAGGATATCGGTGCCTCTGGTTATGTCTATAAGTTTTAAGCCGGTCTTCATCGGATAACGGATTCTATGATACTGAATTTACTTTCCCAGGTGTGTTCTGAGGCTGCGCTGACTCTGGCTTCTGATAATTCTCTGCTGTTTTCATTCAATGCAAGCAGGGCTTTTTCAAGATATTCTTCCGGTGTATCAGCAAAATAGACCAGTGATCCGAAAAGTTCTTTTACTACAGGAATCGGGCAACTTATAACTGGTTTGCCCATAGCCAGATATTCAAGGGTTTTAACAGGGTAAGAATTGCTTATCCAGTCGGCCATAATCCAGTTGAGTAAACACACGTCGAAAGCCTGTGCATAGGAGGGAAGATCATTAGATTCAACGGGGCCGGTAAAAAATACGTTATCAAGGTTTTCCAGTGATGAATAATCGCCCAGTACTTTGCCTATAATAACAACCGAGAACCCGTTCTTGGCAAGTATTCTGAAGACTTCTTTGTCATTGGCATCTGAAAGTGTTCCAAAGTAACCGGCAACCGGAAGACCTGCTGCCTTCACTTTTGACATGGTTGGATTTAATTCCCTCGCGGTGTTGAAATGCGCAAAATTTACCCCATGAGTTAATAAGGAAACCTGCCTGCCCGTAAGTAGCTCAAGCTTAGTCCTGATATTCGGAGAACTTGCAAATAAATGGTCGACATGGGTGCCGAGGTAATATTCCTTTTTCCGAAGTGTTTTAAGAAGTTGCTGATTGCTGGTCCTGAAATCAGAAATAAGGTCTGCAGCCTGGTAAATTTTTCGGTAGAAAGGTTTATGAAGAACCGGTGATAAGGTAAAGCTTCCTGAAATCCATAATATGGTTTCCTTTATCCTGATGCCCAGAAAAAGCGTAATAATTGCAAACTGCAGCCTGATCAGCATGTCATTAATCTTGTCGCCGGTTGCGTTAAAAAGAGGAATATAGAAGGGGACCAATATGTAGACTTCCTGATCTGCTTTTCTGATAAACTTCAGGTGGGTCTGCAATTTATTCAGTATTTTTTTTTGCATTGATTTTCTATTCTCCGAATTGACTGCCGGAGACTTGAATGCGATGGGGTTGACCCATAGAATCTGATATCCTTTTTGCCTGAACTGCAACATGATCTGACGGGTGCTGGTGACAGAAGGTCTGAACCAGTCGGTACCGCTGAAGATAATCCATTTTTTCATATTGAGAAATCCTGATCTTTTATTAATGGATTTTGATCTTAGTGACTTTTTTCCAACTCGTTATAAACAACATCCGGTGTTCTGCAGAAAGACCTGATGTTGTCATGAAAAACCAGGTGAAGATAATCGTCAGTGTTGTACATCCTGGATAACAGACGTTTA
>CAZDBX010000059.1:0-14509 GCA_964503805.1 uncultured Lentimicrobium sp.
CCTCCTTTGAATCCTAAAACATTGTCTTTCTGAGCGTAACATCGTGGAGCGAAGAACCGACCAAAGGGAGCTCACCGGAGGTAATCTCTAAGTTCATTATCAGGTTTTTCCCGGACAACAATGAAAAAAATATATTTCCTTCGCGCCTTGTGGTTATCAGGAATAATCAGCCCGGTAGAAGTTGAATGCGGATCAGTCGTACTTGTGGCTTTATCAATATACCGCGCTAATCCGGTTTTGCCAGGGCACTGCGCAGGGCGCTTATATTGTTTTCCCTTTCAAAAGAAAAAGTCTTGCTTTTTATATTGCAGATTTCAAAAAGCTGAAGCGCTTTTTCAAGATAGGTACGCGATGGTTCTGACTGCTTGCTGAACCCAATCTTCGCGATAAAAGCTGCAAGTGCCTCAATATTTTCAATGCTGAAGCCCTTGAAGCCGTTCACATACTTTTCCGACTCCGCCAGGTCCATCTGTAAAAACCGGTCAAGGTCGAAGTTCATTTCGCTAAACAGCATTTCCCGGGCTTCGGCTTCCTGCCGCTCCTGGGAGATGGCGGGCGGTCCGCTGCCGCCAAAGATTTTCTGCTGAATGGCACGGATAATAATGCCAAGCTTTTCAATTTCACGGAGTAAATAATCCTTTTGTTCCATAGCCTGATTTTTGTTTGCCCATGCAGGGTATCTTTATTCCGTTGGTTTTCAGGGGCCCTGTCCGGCGTGGTAATGCACCGTCATTATGCAGGCGGCCGGAAGGGCATGGTCAGGTTGGCCGCACTCAAATCTTTTTCCCCTTAATATCCTTCTTCTGGTAATCTTTCAGGATTTTCCCGAAAATTTTTTCTTTCCGTTTCTTTTCGGCCTGTGTAGTTTCAAACCAGGCTTTTTCCCTTTCCAGTTTAAGATAATTTTCAAGCAGGCTGCCGTCGAGCGTGCCGTTTTCCACCGCTTCAAGCACGGCACAGCCGTCCTCGTTCGTATGGGTGCAGTTTTTAAACCTGCAGTGCTGCGCCAGGCTCAGCAGGGTGTCGAAGGTGGTTTCCAGTCCCAGGGCGGTATCGGCAATCCCCACTTCCCGCATGCCCGGGTTGTCGATCAGTATGCTGCCGTTTTCGAGCACAATCAGCTCCCGGTGGCTGGTGGTGTGCCTGCCCTTGCCGGTGCTCCGGCTGATATCGCCGGTGTGCATGACCTCCCGGCCCGAGAGGAAGTTCAGCAGGGTGGACTTGCCGGCGCCCGATGAGCCCAGCATGCAATAGGTTTTGTTCTTCTCCATGATGTTGTTGAGCGCATCATAGCCGTTTCCGGTGAGGCTGCTGACGGCAATCACGGGGACGTCCGGAATGCGTTGCCTGATGGCGCCGGTGATGTCGCTGATCTTTTCTTCCGTGACCAGATCGGTCTTGGTCAGCACAATCACCGGGCTTACCCGCGCGGCATAACAGATGGTAAGGTAACGCTCCAGCCGGTTGATGTTGAAGTCCCTGTCGACGGCCTGAATCAGCAGGGCGGTATCTACGTTGGCGGCGATGATCTGCACTTCGCCGGCATGGCCGGCCGCCTTACGGGTGATGGCGGAGGCGCGCGGGATGATCTGATGGATCAGCGCTGTGTTGTTGTCGTACACAATCAGCGCCACCCAGTCGCCCACCGCGGGGAAATCTTCCCGGCTTTTCGCCGAATACCGGAGGTTCCCGGTGATTTCGGCCTCCGTTTCCCCTTGCGCGGTACGCAAGATGTACCGCTCCCGGTGTTCGGCAATCACCCTTCCCGTTTCATAATCCTTCAGGTTTTGACGGATCCTTGATTCTTCAATTTTTTCGTTGTAACCGAGGTCTTTCAGTTCCATTTGAAATTTGCTTGAAAGGTTGTTTACTTGTAAAGGTTAAGGCTGAGGTTAAGATTGTGCTTCGGTTGGTCTCGGCTGGTCTCGGCTGGTCTCGTTCCGATGGCAATCGGAACCGCTCGACCACCACCGCCCGACCATCGCCGCCCGACCACCGCCGCCCGACCACCGCCGCTTGAACACCGCCGCCCGACCACAACTCGCTCAGCAAACAAAGCTAAGGATGCTGAGGGGTAGGGTGTTTTATACTTTGTGCTTTTATCCCGGGCCGGGGTAGGGGACGATCTCCGTTTCGCCGGGCGGCATGGGGAAGCGCCGGTTGATCCAGTCTTCCCTGGCCGTTTGCAGCCGGTTTTTATCGGAGGATACAAAGTTCCAGTCGATGAAACGTTCTTCGGTGAAAGGTTCGCCCCCGAAAACATAAACCGTGCTGCCTGCTGCCATTTCAAAGTTGCAGCGTTCGCGCTCCTTTGTCACAAGGATCTGGTTCGGGCCATAGGTACTGCCTTCAATGCGGACGGCGCCTTCCAGGATAAACAGGGCACATTCGCCATACAGCGCGCGGCCGATAGCTGCCTGCTGAGTGACACCGCATTTGATTTCGGCAAAGTAGAGCCTGCTGAAAACCGGCACTGGCGATTTTCTGCCGAAGGCCTCGCCGGCGATCAGCCTGAACTGAAGATGATCTTCCGTCCACGCCGGGATTTTATCCGCTGCAATATGGATAAACGAGGGTTCCGTCTCTTCATATTTCTTAGGCAGCCCCACCCAGAACTGCAGGCCGTGCAGGTTTTTCTCCGTGTTCCGCAGATACTCCGGCGTTCTTTCGGAATGCACTACGCCTTTGCCGGCCGTCATCCAGTTAACGGCCCCGGGTTGTATTTCCACCTCGCTGCCGATGCTGTCGCGGTGCATGATGGCGCCCTCAAACAGGTAGGTGAGGGTGGAAAGCCCGATATGGGGGTGTGGCAAAACGTCCAGGTTTTCATTTGCTGCCAGGGAGGCCGGCCCCATGTGGTCGAGGAAAACAAAAGGGCCTACCGCCCTTTTCTGCCGGAAGGGGAGCAGCCGGCCCACCTGAAAACTTCCGATGCTGGCGGCCCTTTCCGGGATAATCATTTCAATGGTTGACATCTGCACGCTGTTTGTTGAAATATTTCACTGTATCACTGACAAATACCAACTCAAACTTACTGCTTTTTTGTTGATTTATCCCGGGTTATGCATTTCAAATTACTGTTGTCCGGTTTAATTATGAGATAACCGAAAGCAATCTCATATCTCGTTCCAAGGGTTTACCGGACAATAATGATTCAAAGTTATTTCCACGAAAAATTGTCGGTTTTGCTAAACCTTCGTCTGTCCGGAATGTTTAAACAGACAGAAAAATCTTTAAACAGAATAATATGAGCAAATTTAAACCCGGCGATCAGGCGCCGGCCTTCAGTGGAAAGGATCAGTCAGGCAACATGGTAAGCCTTGAAAGCTTCCGTGGAAGTAAAGTGGTATTGTATTTTTATCCCAAGGACGACACCCCCGGCTGTACGGCCGAAGCGTGCAGCCTGCGCGATAATTATGAAGCGCTGCTTGCCCGTGGTTACAAAGTGGTGGGGGTAAGTCCCGACAGCGAAAAATCGCACCAGAAGTTTACTGAAAAATACGAACTGCCTTTCCCGCTGATTGCCGACACCGGAAAGAATATCCTTCAGGATTACGGCGTCTGGGGCCGCAAGAAGTTTATGGGCCGTGAATACGACGGCGTGATCCGCACCACCTTTGTCATCGATGAAAAAGGAATTATTGAGGAAGTGATCGAAAAGGTGGATACCAAAAACCACGCGGCTCAGGTGCTGAAGGGCTGAGAAAGCAAGGCGGTTTGTTTTTGAAACCAGCGTTCTTAAACAGTAGATCTGATTACCATCGGAACCGGGTTTTCGTGGCGAATTTTCATGAAGGCCCAATAATCTGAACGCTGATATAAATTATCAAATAGCTGAATTCCCCGGTAATATTTTTTTACCGGGGTTTTCACCTGTTTGTTCCTATTCCTTATCTTTGAAGATCATAAGAAACTTCAGCCAATATTTATAAATCATTGATACCATGAGTAAAGATCAGAAAGAAAACAATCTGGAAAAGTTAAAGGCGTTGCAGCTGACCCTTGATAAGATTGAAAAGTCATACGGAAAAGGAACCATCATGAAACTGGGGGATGCCCCGGTGGAGGAGATGCCGAGCATTTCGACCGGCTCCATCGCGCTCGACACTGCCCTGGGGGTGAACGGACTTCCCAAAGGCCGTGTGGTGGAGATCTACGGACCGGAGTCGTCAGGTAAGACTACCCTTGCCCTGCATGCGGTGGCCGAATCGCAGAAGCAGGGCGGCATTGCCGCGTTTATCGACGCCGAGCACGCTTTCGACAGGTATTATGCACAGAAGCTGGGCGTGAATATAGATGACCTGCTCGTTTCCCAGCCCGACAATGGCGAGCAGGCCCTTGAGATTGCCGAGAACCTGATCCGTTCGGGCGCCATCGACATCATTGTGATTGACTCCGTGGCGGCCCTGACCCCCCGCAGCGAGATTGAGGGCGAAATGGGCGATTCAAAGGTGGGTCTGCAGGCCAGGCTCATGTCGCAGGCGCTGCGCAAACTAACCTCTACCATCAGCAAAACAGGTTGCTGCTGCATCTTTATCAACCAGTTGCGCGAGAAGATCGGGGTGATGTTCGGAAATCCGGAAACCACCACCGGCGGTAACGCGCTGAAATTTTACGCTTCCATAAGACTGGATATCCGCAGGGTATCACAGATCAAAGAAAATGATTCCGCCGTCGGAAACCGCGTACGGGTGAAGGTCGTCAAAAACAAGGTGGCGCCGCCTTTCAGGCAGGCCGAGTTTGACATTATCTTCGGCGAGGGTATTTCCAAAACAGGTGAAATCGTTGACCTGGGCGTAGATTACAATATCATCAAGAAAAGCGGATCATGGTTCAGCTATGGCGAAACCAAGCTTGGACAGGGCCGCGACGCCGTGAAGAAACTCCTGCTCGACAATCCCGAACTTGCCGAAGAACTGGAAGGCAAGGTGCGTGATGCGCTGAAGAATCTGGCCGGCTAGCGTTTGTCATTATCAGATATCCGCATTCAAGGCAGCTCTTTCCTTCGGGGGAAGGGCTGTTTTGCTTAACTTTGCCCCTGTTTTGTAACTGAATGACCATTATGCCAACTTTTTCTTATAGATCGCTCCTGAGTATTGCCGCGATTGCCCTGTGCCTTTACTTTTTTGGTTCATCGTGTAAAAGGTCTGAAAAGGCCGCCCCTGCTGCTGAGCAGAAAATTTCCGACACCATCGCTGATGAACTAACCCGCCTCAACCTGTTGGTAAACGCTTCGCCTTCGGATACAAAGCCATATATGGAGCGGGCGCGGTATTTTGCCGCCAGTGGACAGGAAAACGAAGCGCTGGCGGATATCAACAAAGCGCTATCGCTTGACGGAAACAATCCCGAGGTTTACGCGGCCTTGTCGGATGTGTATATGTATTCCGGCAAGATGCAGCGCGCGCTGGATGCCCTGAAGAAAGCGAAGGAACTGGCCCCTGGCGCCGGTGTATACGATGTTAAGATGGCCCGCCTTTACCTTACCATGAGTGATTACAAGCAGACATTCAATGCGTTGCGCGAAGGTTTGCGAAAAGACCCGGATAATGCAGAAGCATTCTTTATCAGCGGCCTGGCCAACGAAGAGATGGGCGATACCCTGAAAGCCATTGACAGCTATCAGATGGCGGTAGCAAAGAATCAGAATTACTATGATGCCCTGAAACAACTGGGCATATTAATGGCAGAGCGCGAAAACAAACTGGCGGTGGACTACCTCAGAAACGCTGCCAGGGTGAGGCCCGGTATTCCCGATCCCCTTTATGTGCTGGGGATGTATTATCAGGAGAACGGGGAGCCCGACAAGGCGCTCAGTGTTTATGAAGAAATCCTGATCATAGACGAAAATTACAAACTGGCCCATTATAACAAGGGCTACGTCCACCTGGTTTACAAAGAAGAGTATGCCGAAGCGGTAAGCGCGTTCAGCCGGGCGATTGAAATCGACGGAGAATATACCGATGCATATTATAACCGCGGGTTTGCCTATGAACTGATGGGCGACCTGGCCGGTGCCCGCAAGGACTATGAGCGGGTGCTGAGGATGAAGGTTAACGACGATAAAGCCATTGAAGGCCTGAACAGGCTGGACGCCCTGAAGCAATAAACAAAAACTGAAAACGGACTTAAGCTTGCTGTACCAGCTCAGCCCTGATCTGAGTAAGATCGCCGGCCATTTCGATCAGTGATGCCCTGATGTTGTCAATCACCTGCACTACGGTGGTTTCGTCGAAGCCCGCCCCTTCATGCTCAACCAGTTCAGCGGCTGATTTCTCGAAGTTTTTAACCATCTCAAGCAACGACGGGGCCGAGAAATTGGCAACCACCCCCTTCAGGTTATGGGCGGTGAAACGGAGCCCGGTAAAATCCCTTGCCTTTACATCGTTGTAAAGTTTTTCCAGTTTTCCCTGATATTCATCCAGAAAAATATCTATGATCTCGACAATCACCGATTTATCAAAATAGTGGTAGGTTTCGAGAAAGACTTGCTTGTTTACCATATCGTCGTTTCAGAATGCGGAAATCCGTAAAAAGATTCCGGGTGCAAATGTAGCAGAAGAATCCTTACAAACAATGATCTATTCGGTTACCTGGAATTGCTGTTCCCTGGCTTCTTTCAGGCGTTTCTTTTCTTCGATTTCCTTTTTCAGGTCCTGCAGCTGGCAACCTGAGCAATCGCTGGCGCAACCGGAACATCCGCTGAGCGGGTTGGTAAATTTGCGGTACAGTTTATAGCCGGCAATGGAAGCCGCAATGCCAACGATGATGAGTACGATGATTTCCTGATATTGTTCCATAGATCAGTGTCTGTTTATATTCAACATGAAATCAGTAAAAAAGTTGAGCCGGTGCCGGGAAAAAGCGCAGAATCACGTACCAGGCGATGCCTGTCCCTATGCCTGCAATCAGGATTGCCCATATGGCAGCGGGGATATGACTGAGCCGGGCGAGGATGGTAGCATCCCCGGCTTTCTTTGGCCTGGTGAGGCCCAGGTAAAGGACAACCAGCGTGGAGATGATTGCTTCGGCAAACACAATCTGGCTGATGCACAGGAAGAAAATTTTTGTCAGCAACGGCAGGTTCAGCCAGTTTACCAGCAGGATTATCCCTGAAAAGGTGAGCAGCCATATTATCCCGTAGGTATTTCTGACAAAGAGGATGAGGTTGATCAATGCCAGTGAAATCAGGATCAGCAAGCCGGCTTTTTCGTATCCGCTGCCCGATAGCCATAAAAAGAGGGCTGCGCAGAGGGTGGCAAAAGGGTATCCCGAAAAGGCGACCAGCATGGCCCTGATTGCCGAGGGTGATTTTGTGAGCGCGGTGCCGGATGTGTCATTTTTTAATTCGATGCGGTTCACCTCTCCGCTGAGCAGCATGGCCGCCAGTGCATGCCCGTTCTCGTGGAACAGGGTGTTGACGGTCCTGAAATACACTCCGATCAGCGGAACCCTGATCAGGAAAACCGCCAGCAGCAGGGTAGCGTAAAACACCTGCGCTTCATTGAGTTGCAGCAGAAACGTTTTCATTGGATCAGAGCAGCAGGCTGCCGATCTGGAATACCGCCAGTGAGGCAAGGTAAGCCAGCGCGGTGGTGTAAACAACGATAAACAGCGCCCAGCGCCAGTTTCCTGATTCTTTTTTAATCGCGGCCACCACGGCAACGCAGGGGAAATAGATCAGGATAAACAGCATAAAGCTGAAAGCCACCAGGGGCGTAAATACTTTTTCGCCTTTGCGAGGACCGTCATGATAGGTCTGTTGCTGTATCTTGGTGATGAGGGAGGCGGAATGTTCGTCTGTATCATCGCCGGCCTGGTAAAGTACACCGAGTGTGCCGACAGTAATCTCTTTCGCGGCAACGCCGGTGAGCAGGGCCACGCTCATTTTCCAGTCAAAGCCCAGCGGGCGCATCACCGGTTCGATGAAGTGCCCGAGGCGACCGATGTAGGAGTTCAGCTGACGGTGACTCTCCTTTTCATTCAGCACCTGATTCACCTCCGTTTCTTCTTCGGCCTTCAGCCGGGCAATTACATCCTCAGGATGCTGAGTCTGAAGAATCTGTTTTGAATACTGATCGCGGATGGTGGATATCCGGCTATCGTATCTGTGGTCATCAGCTGTTTCGCGGGGGAAATATCCCAGCGCCCAGATGATGATGGATGCCACCAGAATTACCCCGCCGATCTTACGCAGGTACTGTTCGGCACGGCTCCACATGTGTTTCAGGATGGTGCGCAGGGTAGGGGTGCGGTAAGGGGGCAACTCCATTACAAAGGGCATATCCGGCTGCTTGAATATGGCTTTTTTAAACAGCAGGGCAGAACCGATCGCCAGCAGTACCCCTATGGCATACATGGAAAACAGGATGGTTCCCTGGTGACTCACAAAGAAGGCGCTGATAAACAGTATGTATACGGGCAGCCGCGCGCTGCATGACATAAAAGGATTGATCAGCATGGTAATCAGGCGGTCGCGGCGGCTCTCGATGATGCGGGTGGAGAGGATGGCCGGCACATTGCAGCCAAAGCCCATCAGCAGGGGGATAAACGATTTGCCGTGCAGGCCGATGCGGTGCATGATCTTATCCATGATGAACACGGCCCTGGCCATATAGCCGGTGTCCTCCATCAGCGAAATAAAGAGATAGAGCAGCAGGATATTGGGCAGAAAGATAATCACGCCGCCGACGCCACCCACAATCCCCTGAATAAAGAGGTCTTTCAGCATCCCGTCGGGCAATCCGGATTCGAGCCACGCGGAAGTCACCTCCACCAGGCTTTCAATCCACTCCATGGGATACTGTCCCAGCTTGAAGGTGCCGTAAAACGTAAGGTACATCAGAAAGATAAAGATGGGAATCCCCCACACCTTGTGCGTGATGATGGTGTCGACCACCTCGCTCTTTTTTCTTTGTACCACCGGATTTGCCGAGAAAGTTTCGCGTAGCGCACCGGCGATGAACCCGTATTTGGCATCTGCAATCAGGCTTTCGGTATCCTGCTTGAGCTCATTTTCGATCCGGGTGATCTGCTGGTCAACCGTTTCAATGATCTCTCCGAAATTTCCGAGTTGTTCGGTGAGCACTTCGGTGGCCCTGTCTTTCTCGATCAGCTTGATGGCAATGAAACGCGAGGATACTTTATCGAGCAGATGGAAATTTCCCGGCTGTCTGAGTTTCGACTGTATATGTGAGATGGCCGGTTCAACGATGGTTCCGTAATTGATGTGGATATGCCTGCGCGTTTTGTCGCGGTCTTCGTAAACATCAATGATCTTCTGGAAAAGCTCGTCAATGCCTTTGCCTTTTGATCCCACCGTGGGTACAAACGGAATGCCCAGCAGCCTGCCAAGCTGATTGTAATCCAGTTTGTTGCCTCCCTTTTCCAGCTCGTCGTACATGTTAAGTACACCTACCATCCTGATGTCCATATCGATCAGCTGGGTGGTAAGGTAGAGGTTACGCTCCAGGTTCGAGCTGTCGATGATGTTTACCACAACATCGGGAAAGGATTCGGTGATATGATCTCTGACATAGAGCTCTTCAGGACTGTATGCACTGATGGAATAGGTGCCGGGCAGGTCGGTAACAATAAAGGTGTAATTGCCCTTGCGGAAACTGGCTTCTTTGGCATCCACAGTTACCCCGGAGTAATTCCCCACCCGTTCCCGCGATCCGGAAGCGTAGTTGAAAAGGGTGGTTTTGCCCGAGTTTGGATTACCGACCAGGGCTACATTGATAATTTTGCCTTGTTTTCTGGCAATGTTGATCAGGTCGCCTTCCATCGAGCCGTTCGAATGAAGATGCTGCTCTTCAATGGTTTCGGGCTCAGTGATAATTTCTATCAGCCTGGCTTCACTGTTGCGCAGGGTTACATTGTAACCCATCACATTGTATTCAACGGGGTCCATCAGAGGTGCACGCTGAATTACCCCGACCTGCTTTCCGGAAATAAAGCCCATCTCAAGGATGCGTTTGCGGAATGCCCCGTGTCCCTTAACTTTGGTGATTACACCCTTTTCGCCCGGTGAAAGATCTGCAAGTGTCAAAGCTTCTTATTTAGAAACGTTTTAAATTAACGCAAAAATATCGGATTTTTCTGTTACCGGCAGCGTCAGGACAAAATAAAAGCATGTTATGAACAAATGATCGTTACATGCGGGGTTTTATTCACGGATTTCGAGTTGGTGAAGGGCGAAAAGCGATCTGGTAATGGCCGGCCCGTAATGATCCCTGAAATAGGAGGCAATTCCGGCAATGGCATTTTCGCGGGCTGAATGACGGTTCTTCTGGTAGAGCATCACAAAATCTTTCATGTCCTGGTAAATATCGGCCAGATGCTCGGCCAGGCTGTTCTTTTCGATCTCGGTATTCTCGTCAAGCGGGTCCTGGCACATCCAGAAATGGTCGTCGGGGTAAAATTTGTTGCGCAGCGCGTTAAACAGGCTCTCCCAGCTTTCTTCGGTAACGAAGCGTTCGGCGTCGTCCGGTTCGGCCGGGATCAGGGGTTTCACCAGCGAGCCTTTGAGGTAAATCAACGGAAGGATATGCCGGCAGTAGCTGAGAATATCCTCTTTCGGATAGTCATCGCATTTTTCCATAAACAGGCAATACTCGTTTGCAACGGTAAGCATTTCTATCACCTGTTTGCTGTAAACCGGATCGTTGGGATGTGCATTCATAAGGTATTTATTAAAGATGCAAAATTAACTTAATTCGGCGAAAGGTCCGGGTTTATATCAGTTCCGGCTCCGGGAAATGCAGCACTGGTCATGGTAGGCCAAAACTTTTAGGCTTCCTGCACCTGCTCTCTTTTTTACAGCCACAGGCATACTTGCGGGCAATGAATAAATACCGGAATTCTTTCCTGAGGCTCAGATAAAGATTTTCATTTTAAGTTCAGCACTCAATTTTGTGCCTTTCCTCTGACAAAAGTTATGCGAAAGATTGGATTTTGAACCAAATTTTATATATATTTACACAATGGGCAACATTTTGCCGGGAAATTGAAGTTTCTGTTGCTCATTCAATTGTATTATCAGCCTGATAGAGCCATAATTTGCAGCAGGTTTATTTTAGAGTTACCGGGAGAATATCCGGATGAACGGATATCGCCGGAAGTGCAGGGCGTGTTAATATTTTCCTGCAAAGGGTTGTTTTATAAATAATTACATTTTATTATCAAAAATAAATAATGGACAAACTTTCCCTGAAACGAAACATCGCGTCAGTCTGCAAAAAGATAAAGATTGAGGCGGAAGCCAACCTGATGGCAGCTGTGCTCGAGGCGCAGCAGAGTGCCAATGAATACGGGCAGCCCAAGGACCGGTATGATTCCTACAGGGAACAGTTGTCGACGAGACGCGATATGCTGGCCCAGCAACTGATAAAAATAAGGGAAGAGATCGTGTTGCTCGACAAGATTGATCTTTCCCGGGTATGCGACTGCGCCGGATTTGGGGCTGTAGTAATTACCGGCATGCAGAAAGTGTTTATTTCGATCGGCATCGGCAAGATCAGGCTTGACGACGGCAGTGAATATTATGCGATTTCAGCTGCGGTTCCGTTTGCCAAAGCGGTTCAGGGTAAAAAAGCGGGAGATCAGGTTGATTTTAACGGGCGGAAGTTTGAGGTACTGGATGTTTTCTGACAAGCGGATACAGGAAAGCAACCATCGCGTCAGCCTTTTGATGGTAAGGCATGCCTGCAGTTATCAGCGAAACTCCATAAAATCCGGCGGGCTGATGCCAAAGCGGTTGAATCCGGCCTGATCGGGCTCTTCTAGTTCGAAAATCCAGCCCCGGGATCCGTTTATCGGTCGCGGATGCCACACCAGACTTATCTGGAAGGTGGAAAATACCAGGTTTTCATTCCGTATCCTGATTCCGGCGCCGATGGCTGGAAATACGGCCTGTTTCAGGAGGTGTTTCATGTCCGGGGAAATCAGGCCAAGTTCTCCGGATGCATATCCGGCAAACCTGAATCCGAGCAGGTACCAGGGAGTGAACGCGACAATTTCGTAACGCGCGGTAGCCCGGTGAAGTCCGGAAAGCTCATATTTCCGGTATGTGTCTGTAATTTCGTTTCTGTTCAGACTCAGGGTAAGGGGCGAAGTGCGGCTGATTCCCGAGAAGAGGTCGGCGGTGACAAAATGCCGGAAGCGGTAAGTACCGGCTCTGACCAATCCAGAAATAAAGCTGAATGAAATATTGGCCAGGCCATCACTGAATTTGCCTTTATCCCGGTATCCGCCAAGGTAAAATGATGAGAAAAGGTATCCTGCACCATTGAGTTTTGTTCCCGACGAAAATCTGAGTGCGGCATAAGGCGCTTTTGCCAGGACAGAGTGCTCATACCCCAGGATCAGTCCGGCGTGATATCCTGTCGGGATATCTTCGGTCCTGCCAAATCCATATACCATATTATTAAGGTAAAACCCGCTCCGGATCAGACATATTTCACCGGCAACGCGCTGAACCGAACGCAGGGCAACAGCGCCTGAATCAATCGTGGCCGGCAGGCCGGAGTACCTCAGGTCGTAATACCTTCCGGTGACGGCTGCCTGCAATCGTTCTGCACTGGCACCCGGCGGCCGTTCGATAATGCTTGCGTATCCGCCCCATACGTCTATCAGGGCATAGCCTGCCGATTTAACGAAATCCTCGTTATTCAACGGGTAGGGCGTATCAAATTTTTCTGTTTTCAGCCCGCCGCCGAACCTGGTTTCGGGGGTAATAAACGGTCTGGATATTTCAAACCCGATGCCTTTGCGCAAACGGTTGCTTTGCCAGTAGGCATAAGCATCGGTGAAGGAGCTCCGGATATTCCTAACCCTGTATGCCCCCTGGCTTAAAATGATTACCGGGCTGCCCTTCAGGTCGATATCCAGCCATTGTTCCGGCTGATGCCCCAGCCCCAGGAAATTCCTGTTGTAGAACCGCAACCGGCTTCGCTCCGGCTCATTCACTTTCAGGTCAAAACCAAAAGGAAAGACATCTTTTACCAGTAACACAATGTCAACACTGTCGTTGCCGGGTGTAGCAGATACCAGAAACCGCGCATCCTGGAATATGGAGGCGTCGCGGATGACCCGCTCGTTGTCGGCCAGCGCTACAGGATCGAGTGCATCACCCTTTTCAATCAGCAGGTATCGCCTGATCACTGCATCACGCGAATAAAAATGGGTTTTGTTCAGCATCCGCTGCATACGGGTTTCATTGCCCGGCATACTGTCATATACTGATGATCCGAAGACAGGTAGCTTACGGATATGGATGTTGCGGATAATTTTGCCCTTTTCACCGGTGAACGGAAGGTTGGATGAAAGGTTTATGATGGCTTCCGAAGGTCCGGAGGGCGGTTTCCTGAAAAGCAGCGGATAAAGATTCTTCAGAAAATAACTTGTATCGGATCGTCTTTCGAGCCGGCCGTAGAAATCCCTTGAACGGTAAATCTGCCGGGCACGGCTATGGTATGCGGCGCTGTCGGTAATGCCGTTGCCTTCTTTCCTGTTCCCTGAGGCTTTTTTTTGCACGGGTTTCAGGGTATCGGGCTGCACCTGTGCCATCGGGGTAAGATAAAAACCGGCAAACAACAGGATCAGCGCCCGGCTCAAATATAAAGGCAACCGGTTGCGACCCGGAACTGGGGCCTTTGGCAGATGACCTGATGAACTGCAGCGGGGTTGATTCATTTGTTCCTGGCAAACTGCTGTAAAGATAACCTGTATATCTAAAAAACAGACCGGTTTAGTATTAATACGTTTGACCCGGATATAAAAAAAAAGTCTGCCCGGAAAGGACAGACTTAATCCAACACTTATGAAAACAATGCTAAACCCTTTTTTCTTTGATTCTGGCTTTCTTACCTTTGAGTTCGCGGAGGTAGAAGATGCGCGCCCTGCGCACTACGCCGCGTTTGTTTACCTCGATCTTCTCAATAAAAGGAGATGCAACGGGGAAAATCCTTTCAACTCCGGTATTGCCCGAAACTTTGCGAACGGTGAATGTTTCCGAGGTTCCGCTGCCTGAGCGCTGCAATACCACGCCCTGAAACTGCTGAATCCTTTCCTTATCACCTTCTTTGATTTTATAGTGAACGGTCACGGTATCGCCGGCTTTAAAGCCAGGGAATTCCTTAATCTGAACGAAGGTATCCTCGACAAACTTCACTAATGCGTTCTTGCTCATTATCTTAGGTATTTAATTGTTGCGTTTTCCAAAAATGAGTGCAAATATACGGCAATTTATTTTTAATATGCAAGCCGAATTAAAATTTATTCACGACACGCTGTTGGGTAATTCGTTATTTAATTTGTTTGAAAAGGGAAAAAGTAGCCTCCCCGGACCTCCCGGCTTCAGCCGAAAAGCCGGGAGAAGCCAAACCAGGGGAATTTCCGGACTTGCCGGTTTTCACTAATGCCTGGCTATGTATAAACTTTCGCCGCCTTTTAGGCTGAAGCCCCCGCGTTTGTCAGCGCCTGATTACCCCCGGCTTGAGCCGGGGGT
>CAZDBX010000060.1:0-14507 GCA_964503805.1 uncultured Lentimicrobium sp.
ATAACAAAACAGCAGCCGGTCGTCAGAAGAACAGAAGGGTTGAAATGAAGATTGTTTTCGATTAATGTCATTATGAATCAACGGATTAAGCCTGATCCTGAACGTTGCCGGGCTGTCGGTTTATTAACCGGCACGCTCAGGATCAGGCAATCATTTTATGACAGAAGATTTCTCAAAGCCCGGTTGAAAAAAGAAGCCAAACTAAGCATGCTGTTTGGCGCGGTTGCAATCTGCCATCAGACACACGCTTTTCACAGCGAAAAAAAAAACCTGTCCGGGTGGGATTATATGGAAGCTGCTTTTTTGAGCCTTGCTGAGCAAAGATCATGGCTGCTGGAACCCACCGTAGTTGCACAAACTAATAAAAATGTCATCAGGAAGGCACTGTTGACGGCCTTTAGCGACACCGGCCATGCCGGAGATTCCACGCTCGACAGGATTGACGAGCGGGCTGAATTATACCAGGACCTGTGTAAAATCATTACAAGGCAATACGAGGGTAAATTCGGTCAGCTGCTCGAAAGCAGCAAAGGATTGCTGATCAGCAATGGCGGGGGATTTTATGAATTGCTTGCTGCTTCTATGGCTTTCGGCGATCCGGTAAGAAAAAAATCCTCATTTCTCTTTAAACTGCTTTATGATTCCGGCCTTTATACCGTTAATGATCCGGAAAACTTTGTTCCCATCATGGATTATCACATGCAACGCGTTTTACTCAGGATGGGTTGCCTGATCATCAATGACAAGATATTAGAGGAAAAACTGATCAGCGGGGCTGAGATGCAAAGCGATGAGCCTGTTAGAAGTGCATGTATTGAAGCATTAAAAATTATTGCCATTCATTCTGGTTTTCAACCCTTGGTCATGAATGATTTCTTCTGGCCTTTAGGTCGCTCCTGCTGCAATGAAACCACCCTTTGTTCCGATCATTTCTGTATAAAAAAGCCCTGCACTTTTTTTCTGATGACGGAAATCAGCGACCACAGCGGGTGCGCGTTTGCATCCTGCTGCCTGGGAAACAACGATATGAAATACAGGTCATTCCGCGAACCCAATGTTAAAACACATTACTACTGATGAAAAAAGACTGCCCATTTTGCGATTCACATGTCACTGCGCAGATATTTGCCGCCGAGAACGGCTTTTCCGCTTTATACAACCATTCGCCCATACTTCCCGGCCATACCCTTGTTATTCCGGAGAAACACGCCGGCAGCCTGTTTGAACTCAGCGAAGAAGAAATATCAGGCTTTTTTTCTTTTGCCCGGAAGGTTACTTCTTTTCTTACGGGCATCTACCGGTCAGATGCCTATGACTGGTCGTTGCAGGAAGGCGAAGCTGCGGGACAAAGTGTGAATCATCTTCACCTGCATATTATTCCACGCAAGCCGGGCGACCTGCCTGAAGGGGTGGAATGGTTCGGAAAACTCCATGAACAGCAATCCCTTGCCATTGACGACGCGGAAAGGATTATGCTGAGCGAATGGGAGTACATGGAAATCAGCCGGGCACTTAAGGAGAAATGGGCTTCATTCATCGGCCGTCAGTAAACTCCTTTTCGGCAGGGATCAGATAAAAAACAGGGAAACGCCTCCAACGGCGACTACGGCCCCGGCAATTTCGCGCCAGGTTACTTTCTCCTTCATAATCAGCACGGAAGGAAAAATGATAAGGACCGGTACGATAGACATAATGGTAGAGGCAATTCCGGAGGAGGTGTACTTAACGGCGATCAGCGAAAAGGAGACGCCCAGAAAGGGTCCGAAAAAAGCGCCCAGACTCAGTCGTTTCAGGGCCGGTTTATGCATCAGCGCTTCACGCACCCTGCTCCAGCCACCATATATAGAAATAACAAGGACGAAACCGGCCACACCGGTCAGCACCCGGATCTGCGTCGCAGCGAAGGCATCATAATCTCCCATTCCGTATTTACTCAGCACCAGGCCTACTCCCTGCCCTGCTGCGCCTCCGAAAGCAAGTAACAATCCTTTTAAGGGGTACCTCAATCTGAGCGGATTGCTGAAGCGGTTTTTTCCATTGCTGGCCCCCGGTTCTTTGCGGGCCATGATGGCCATGCTGATCCCGGCAAATGTCAATGCCATACCCAGAAGACTTTTGGCATCCAGGGTTTCGCCCATCAGCAGCCAGCCCGTGACGGCAGCGATGGGTGGGGCCATTGCCATAATCAGCATCGAAATGCGCGCCCCGACTACCACATAAGCCTGAAAAAGAAAAAGATCGCCCAGTACGAAACCTACCAGCCCCGAAACCGATAGCCATATCCACTGATGACTGTTTGCATCAAAAGGGATAAAACTGCCTCTGGTCACCAGACCAAAGAATCCCAGCAACATCATGGCCAGAAATAGACGGATCAGGTTAACCGACAGGGAACCAACCTTTTTGCTGGCAGATTCAAAGGCGAGTGCAGTAATGGTCCAGAAGACAGCCGTGAGTAATGCAGCCAGTTCGCCGCCGTAATGATTGATCATTGGAACAGATATCGCGTTTCAGTGCTATATAAAGAGGTGTCAATTGCGGCCATTTGAAAATGCATGTGCAAAATTATCGATTGAGCAGGCAACCATGACGAATGTTGAAAAATATTCAGGTAAATAATATAGGTGTGATCAACCGTCAGAAATATTCTAAACTATGACCATTTGAACAGATCATTTTTAATAATGACCGGAAATGAACGACGGCCGGATATACAGTCACCCGAATTCCCTGACAAACATACGTTTATAAACCATAACTGAGTAATGGCCTTTATATAAGCGTCATTTTCCTGATTTTGCGCATCAGAAAAAACCTTTAAGCAGGATTTACGCCGAAAAAAATGAGTAAGTTTGACAGCGCATGTTGAAGTTGAGCCATAAAAGGCAGATGATTTCATTCCGGAATTATAATCACTCAGGCACAGAATGTTATTCGACGACACATACAAGACTATCAATGCTCCCTCATCGGGTCTTTACAAGGAGAAAGGCAGTAAATTCATCGCACTTGCCAGGCCGGTTGATTCTGAAGCTGCTGTTAAGGCTGAAATCGAATCGATCAGGAAGGAGTTTTATGATGCCCGGCATCATTGTTATGCTTATGTGCTCGGGGCCGACAAGGCAGCCTGGAGGGTGAATGACGACGGAGAGCCTTCCGGAACTGCAGGCCGTCCGATTCACGGACAAATACAATCCTTCGACCTGACCAATATTCTTGTTGTTGTAGTCAGGTATTTCGGAGGAACCAAACTGGGCGTCAGCGGTCTGATTAATGCATATAAATCTGCAACCCATGACGCCCTGAATCAGGCCCGGATTGTTGAAAAAACTGTAAATGAGATTTATAGGTTGAAATTTAATTATGCCAACCTGAATGATGTAATGAGGATTGTAAAGGAGGAAAACATTCATATCATTGATAATCAATTTGATATGGAATGTTTCCTTACTTACAGGGTGAGAAGGTCATTGGCCGATCAGGTGAATTCAAAATTCAGAAAAACGTATGAAAGTGAAATAATATATTTAAAAACTGAATAACTATTGAATGACAGGCCAATCCACCGTTTTGAACTTTTTTGTGATACACATATTTTTCTGTAAAAGCAAGAGCAAAATGATTTTTTTTTAAACTTTTTTTAAGAGATTTTTGTTGAAAAATCAGTCCAACTGCTGATAACTTAAAAATTACTGACAATCAGATGCAAATTGACCGGACTGGTCGCAAAAGCTGAATAGCAAGTTTCTTTGTGGTAATAATTATTGCATAATAAGGGAGAATGAGAAAAGATTATCAGGAGGTCTGGGAAAATTGCCTAAGAATCATCAAGGACAACATCAACTATCAAAGTTTTAAGACCTGGTTTTCACCAATTAAGCCTGTTAAGCTTGACGAAAATGTGCTTACCATTCAGGTTCCAAGTCAGTTTTTTTATGAGTGGCTTGAGGAGCACTACATCAATCTTCTCAAGAAAACCATAAAACAGGAACTGGGTCAGAACGGTCGTCTTGAATACAGCATCATCATGGAAAGCTCTAACGATGCAAGGCCACCTTATACCATTCAGGTTCCGACAAGCAACAAAGGCTTGTTGGCAAATCCTTCCGTTTCCATGCCCATAGATCTCAACAAAGGCTCAACCAAAGAGATTCCCAATCCTTTTGTAATCCCGGGTCTCAGGAAAATTAAGGTTCATTCTCAGCTGAATGAATCCTACTCGTTCGATAATTTCATTGAAGGAGATTGTAACCGCCTGGCGAGATCCGCAGGGTATGCGGTAGCTACCAACCCCGGCAAAACTGCCTTCAATCCTATATTTATATATAGTGCGAACGGTCTTGGCAAAACGCACCTTGCGCATGCCATCGGAATTCAGGTAAAAAATAACTTTCCGGATAAGACTGTGCTTTATGTAACTGCCGAGCAGTTTATCCAGCAATTCATTGATGCGGTAAAAAATTCAAATCAGAACGATTTTGTCCATTTTTACCAGATGATTGACGTGTTGCTGATTGACGACATTCAGTTCCTTTCCGGTAAAGAAAAAACACAGGATGTTTTCTTTCATATTTTTAACCATCTGCACCAGAACGGGCATCAGCTTGTAATCACCTCCGACAAAGCTCCGGTTGAGATGAAAGGTATAGAACCCCGGCTGCTCTCCCGCTTTAAATGGGGCCTTGCCGCTGACCTCCAGGTTCCCGATCTGGAAACCCGCATTGCCATTCTGAATAAGAGATTGTATAAGGACGGGATTGACATGCCCGAAGAAGTGATTGAGTACCTTGCTTACAGTATTACTACAAATATAAGGGAGCTTGAAGGTGCATTAATTTCACTGATGGCGCAATCCTCACTGAATAAAAAAGCCATTACCATCGACCTGGCCCGTCAGATGATTGATAAGTTCGTAAAGAACACCTCAAAGGAAATATCGATCGATTACATTCAGAAGATTGTGTGCGACTTCTTTAATATCCATGTGGACCACCTGAATTCAAAAACCAGGAAAAGAGAAATTGTTCAGGCCCGGCAACTGGCAATGTATTTCTCCAAGAAACACACAAAGTCGTCACTGGCAACAATCGGACTGCATTGCGGTAACAAAGACCATGCTACCGTGCTTCATGCATGCCGTACCGTGAACAACCTGATTGAAACCGACAAACAGTTCAGGAATTACGTGGAAGAGATTGAAAAGAAAATTAAGATCTGAACCGGATTGTTTAACTGATAAAGACCACCCTAACCTCATCCGGAAATCCTGTGATGAGGTTAGTTTTTAATGCTCCTGTATGAAGAAGATTCTCATGGTTTGTCTTGGCAATATCTGCCGCTCTCCACTGGCAGAAGGGATTATGCGCAAGAAACTGAATGACTGTAACATTGATGCCGAAGTTGACTCCTGTGGATTTGAGTCTTTTCACACCGGCGACAGACCGGATCAGCGAGGTATTGAAGTGGCGCAAAAAAACGGAATTGATATCAGCGGGCACCGCGCAAGATTGTTCAGGGTGGCTGATTTTGATGAATTTGACCATATCTTTGTGATGGATCAGCGCAACTACGCCGATGTTGCTTCTGTTGCCAGAAACCAGCAAGACATGGACAAGGTTGATTACATCATGAACATGGTTTATCCGGCGAGCAACAAAGCGGTGCCTGATCCCTATTTCGGGGGCAGGGCCGATTTCAGAAAAACATGGGAAATGCTTGATGAAGCCACCGACAGAATTATCGACCAGATTATAAACAGAAAACGCTGATTTATTCATGTTACCTGGCAAAACATCGGTTGTGGAGGCTGCAGGCAGAATAGCGCCTTACATTCACCGCACTCCTGTGCTTACGTGCAGCACCATAAACAGGATGTTTGGCGGCGAAATATTCTTTAAATGCGAGAATTTTCAGAAGGCGGGCGCATTCAAATCCCGCGGGGCAACCAATGCAGTGTTCCAGCTTTCAGACGATGAAACCCAAAGGGGTGTTGCCACCCATTCGTCGGGCAACCATGCCGGCGCGCTTGCTTTAGCAGCTTCCAGAAGAGGAATAACTGCCAATATTGTGATGCCTGAAAATTCCAGCAGAATTAAAATAAAGGCTGTTGAATCTTACGGCGGACTCATTACGCTCTGCAAGCCTACGCTTGCCGCCCGGGAAGAAACCCTGAAAGAAGTGATAAGCAAAACCGGAGCTGTTGAAATACATCCATACAATGATCTTCGCATCATTGCCGGCCAGGCCACTGCTGCCAAAGAACTGATAGAAGAAGTAAATGATCTCCATCAGATTATGGCTCCTGTGGGCGGAGGAGGCCTGCTGAGCGGCACGGCATTGTCAGCCAGATACTTCGGCACTCATATCAGGGTAATCGCCGCTGAGCCTGCAGGCGCTGATGATGCATTCAGGAGTTTTACAACAGGAACATTTATTCCGTCCGTTGATCCTCATACCATTGCCGACGGGCTGCGCACTTCCCTGGGGTCAATCACTTTCCCCATTATCATGGAAAATGTGGATGATATTGTTACGGTGAGTGAAGAGGGCATCATTGAGGCCATGCGGTTAATCTGGGAGCGGATGAAAATCATCGTGGAGCCGTCTTCCGCCGTTCCATTGGCGGCAATCATCGGGAACAAGCTGAATGTCAGCGGAAAACGAACCGGCATTATCCTTTCGGGCGGAAACGTCGATCTGGAAAATCTGCCATTTAAAACAACCGTATGAAACCGGAAAAAGGGAAATTATATCTGATTCCGGCCACCCTGGGCGATACCCCGCCGGAACAGGTGCTGCCTGTTTTTAACCTGAATCTTTTACAACATATAGATGTTTATGTGGTGGAAGAGCTGAAAACAGCCCGGCGTTTCCTCAGAAAATGCGGCTACAGAAAGGATTTTGACACTGTTACCGACTTCTTCCGGTTAAATGAGCACACCTCAGAAACGGAAATAGAAACATTTCTGGAGCCGGCCCTGTCTGGCAGAAACACCGGACTTCTTTCGGAAGCGGGTTGTCCGGCAGTTGCAGATCCCGGATCTGCACTGGTCAGACATGCACACGCCAAAGGCATACAAGTGGTACCGCTTTCGGGGCCCTCATCGCTTATGCTGTCGCTGATGGCTTCAGGCTTCAACGGACAGCAGTTTTCTTTTCATGGCTACTTACCGGTAAGGCCTCCCGAAAGGATTCAGAAACTCAGGGAGATTGAACGGGAAACAATCAGGACCGGCTCTACCCAGATTTTTATTGAAACTCCTTACCGGAACAGACAGATGCTGGAATCAATTCTCAGCACCTGCAGCGATACATTGCAGCTCTGTTTAGCCGTCAACCTTACCCTGCCAGACGAAAAAATCATCACCCTTTCGGTTGCCGGATGGAAAAAGTCCGGTTATCAACCTCCCAGGGCGCCTGCCGTATTCCTGCTGACAAGGCAATAAAAAACGGCCGTTTCCGGCCGTCTCTGATCTGAAGATAATAAATCTTTAGTGATGGTGTCCGTGAGGGCCATGAACATGTCCATGACTGATCTCTTCAGCGGTGGCCTCACGCAGTTCCAGAATTTTACCGGTAAAATGCAAGGTCTTGCCTGCCATCGGGTGATTGAAATCCATTTTCACCTTATCATCCGAAATGGAAACCACCGTTCCATCAAGAGGCCTTCCTTCATTGTCCTGCATGGGAATAACATTGCCCACAAACAGCATATCCGGATCAATTTTTCCGTCAACCATGAAAATATCTATAGGAAGATCAACCACTGCTTCTTCAATCACAGGGCCATATGCATCATCAGAACTCAGCGTGAATTCAAAGTTATCATCTGCCTTGAGTTCAGCGAGGTTTGATTCGAATTTCGGCAACATATTGCCTGCTCCGTAAAGAAATACAAGCGGTTGTGCGGCATCCGCCATATCTACCACTTCGCCTTCTGCGTTGTCCAACTTAAGTTCATAGGTAAGCGACACCACTTTGTTTTTTGAAATAACCATTTTCTGAGAAATTTGAAAGTTTGCAATACCAACAAAGAGGATAGCCACTATGTTGAATAACCGTGCAAAATTACAGATAAAAGCCATGCGCACATAAAATCCGGCTTAATCATTCTTCGATTTACCCTATAAAAGACTACAATCAATTGAATATTAAATACTTAAAAAGAACGTATAAAGCGGATGCTGACCAATTGACCTTCAGGAATCTGAATTCGTTACAGTCCTCAGTTATGAGATGTTTATCACACGCTGCAAAGAAAAAAGGCGCCTGTATGAGAACCAGACCGGATTATCAGGGGCCGGGTAAAACCGGCAATGAATCGTTGCCGGCGGAATCAGTATCAGCTCCGGCAGCACTGTCCCTTACAGCAGATCTGCATTGATAATTTCTTGACACTCCTGCAGGCGGATTTTTGAATTTTCCCCGGTAAGATCCAAGGCGGGCGTCTTTGAGCACCATTTCCATAAAAATTCCATATTCCGGCAATGCTGTCCGCAGTCCTTCACCCAGGCGGGAGGTCCTGAAGCGGGTATTTCTGTGCTCCCCTCCTACCCAGACGCCACTGACCAGCCTCGGGGTAACCCCGATAAACCATCCATCAGAGAAATCTGAAGAGGTACCTGTCTTGCCTCCGAATTCCGTATTATACCTGAAAAGATCATATTCCCATAATCCCTGTGTTGTGCCGCCGGCCTCCTGAAGCCCCGACCTGAGCATGACACTCATAAGAAATGCATCTTCTTCCGTTATAACACTCTCCGGTGCTGATTTATGACTATAGATTACCCTTCCGTTCACATCTTCGATCTTTGTTACAAAGACCGGCTCGTTGAGCAGGCCGCCATTTACAAAAGCGCAGTATGCATTCACAATCTCAAGCAAGGTAACTTCACCGGAGCCCAGACAGACAGATGGCACTGAGTTTAGGGGAGATTTTATTCCCATTCGCCTTGCCGTTTCAATCACTGCATCCCAGCCCATTTCTTTGGTAAGCTGAACGGCTACTGAATTAACCGACCTAGCAAATGCGCTCTTCAGTGTAATATTTTGACCTGTAAATACCCAGTCGGAATTATGCGGCGACCAAACCCGCTGCTCTCCGTCTTCGGTATACCTGATACTCACCGGTTGATCTGCGCGCCTGTCGCATGGCCCTAAACCCTGTTCAAACGCGGATGTATAAACAAAAGCCTTGAAAAGTGATCCCGGCTGACGCTTTGCCTGGTTCACATGATCATACTTGAAAAACCGGTAATCGATTCCCCCGACCCAGGCTTTTACATACCCGTTGGCGGGGTCGATGCTGACAAAACCTGTGTTCAGCAGGTGACGGTAATACCTTAAGGAATCCATCGGGCTCATCAGCGTATCCCTGCGGCCGGCAGAAGTATAGATTTTCATCTTCCTCGCCTGGTTCATATACTTTCTGACCGAATCAGCATTCCCTGAAAACTTGGTATACAAACTCTCATAATGCGGTGTTTCAGCGGCAAGCTTTTCCAGATAATCCGGAATCTCTTTACCCTCACTGTCAACCCAGGGGTTCATATCTTTCCAGTGTTCAAAGAATTTCGCCTGCAGGTTCTTCATATGTAACCGGACGGCTTGTTCGGCATATTGCTGCAACAATGGATCAAGTGCAGTGTATATTTTGAGTCCGTCGGTATAAATGTTGTATCCTGACGTAAGGGACCAATCCTCAAGGCTGCGGGCAACCGCTTCTCTGAAATAGCCGGTTTCCTCTTTTTCAGGCCCTGCTTTCCGGTACGACAGATTCAAATCCAGTTTTACCAATGAATCTTTGGTTTTCAGATCAATAAAGCCATACTGTTCCATCTGAGCGAGAATGTTATTCCTGCGCCTGAGGGCATTACCCGGGTTTAAAACCGGACTGTAATAGGTCGGCGCTTTGAGGAGCCCGACAAGTAAGGCTGCCTCCTCTGTCCTGAGTTCAGATGGAGATTTATCAAAGAAAGTGTGGGATGCCGCTTCAATACCGAAGGCAAGACTTCCAAAATCAACGGTATTGAGATACAAGGTAAGAATTTCGTTCTTAGTATAGTAATACTCCAGCTTAACGGCGCTTATCCATTCCTTTAATTTATAAATGGCCGTATTGATGCCGGGGACATTCCGCAGCAATCCTTTGCTACGATTGTCGCGCGTTTTATAGAGGTTCTTGACAAGTTGCTGCGTAATGGTGCTTCCGCCTCTCCTGTCTCCCCTTGCCGTACTCCAGAAGGCGGCAACAGTTGCCCTGAGATCAACCCCGAAATGACTGTAAAAACGGATGTCTTCTGCTGAGAGCAGTGCATTTACAAGATCAGGCGGAAGTTCGCCGAAATCTACAGGTGAACGGTTTTCAAGAAAATATCTGCCTATAAGGGTACCATCCGCCGCATAGAGTTCCGAAGCTATATTCATTTCGGGACTTCTGAGGTCCGATAATTCAGGAGATGACCCGAAAAGACCGAAAAGATTGATATCAACGGCCAGAGCCAGTGTAAGCAGATACAGTACAACCCTTCCGGGCCATAGAAGCAGTTTCTTCCACCACTTCATCTCCCTGCCCGGCATTTTGATATACAAGCGGTAGAAAAATTTTGCGATACGCTTCAGCGCGTTAACAAATAAAGGCACTATATTATTGTATTTCAATTTCATACATAAGGTAAACGCGAATTCAGTTTAAAAAGGCAGCATTCCAAAACAGCCGCAATTTACGGCGATAATCTCACCAAAAATCCATACACATGTAACTAATGATCGATTTATCCGTCATAAAAATGTCGCTAATTGAGGATACGCACCGACAGCAATAGAACCGGGTATTTACCGGGCAAAAAAAGCTTTCTGCAGTTATTGAATTTCTGATTACTTTTACAATAATCTATTTTCTGTTGTTCATGTTAAGAAAATACTTTTCCATAATTGTTCCACTGATTATTCTGATCAGTATTTCAGCATCGGCTCAGGCGGATGCATCTGATTATCTGAAAGCTGCCATAAGCGCTACGGAAAAGAAACAATATACCAGGGCCATAGCGCTGTGCGATGCAGCCATCAATAAAAACAGCACCTATTCCGCAGCTTATTATCATCGTGGATACAACAAGTTGCTTATCAAGGATTACGAAGGCGCCATCGTTGATTTTACGGTTTGTCTTGATCTGAGTCCCGATAACCTCTGGGCTTATCTCTACCGGGGCCATGCAAACCAGAAAGCCGGAAACAGTTGGTCAGCCACCCGCGATTTCAACAGCGCACGAAAAATTGATTCAATTGAGACACTGGCGTTTATGACAGCCAACATGTTCAGATCTTCGCTTGGAAAATAATCACTGTAGCATTACTCTAACCGCTTTAACCGTTCAGCCAACGGTGGATGGGAATAGTTAAAGAAGACATAAAGGGGATGCGGAGTCAGGTCAGCCATATTCTCCGAAGCCAGTTTTCGCAGGGCTCTTGCAAGTGAAGCCCCGCCTGCAAATGATTTTACAAAGTAGTCAGCTTCAAATTCGTGTTGTCGCGAGATATAATTTCCGCCCAATGAAATAATTGTTGAAACCGGGCTGTACAAAACAAAGAAAACGATCAACCCAAGATGAAAAGGCATCCGTTCACTTCCCAAAGATTTATAAATTACCTGATTATCAATAATTAAGGAAAAAAGAAACAGAATCAGTCCGGTTTGAAGGACAGAAAAAAACAATCCTTTCTGAATATGCCTCTTGCGGTAATGCCCTATTTCGTGTGCCACCACAGCCACAATCTCATCCGCAGTATGGTTTTGAATCAGTGTATCGAACAAAACAATCCGCCTGCGCGAACCAAATCCCGAGAAATAGGCGTTAGCCCTGCTTGACCTTTTCGATCCGTCAATTACAAAAATATTTGCGACATTGAAATCGGTCCTGAACGCAAGTTCATTCAGTTTTGACCGGAGTTCACCTTCTTCAAGCGGGGTTTGTCTGTTAAACAGAGGAACAATAAGCGAAGAGTAAAAGAGTGTAAAAAAAACAGAAAACAGTGAAATGACCACCCAGGCCATCCACCAGAAGGAAGTTCCGGCCAGGGTGTAAAGCCATATTACCAGGCTCAGCATTCCTCCGCCAAGTATGGCCCCCAACAGCCACGACTTCAGCTTGTCGCTGATATAAAGCCGCGGGGTAATCCTGTTGAATCCCCATTTCTGCTCAATGACAAAAGTATCATAAACATCGAAAGGCGTGGACAACAGGTCTGAAGATAATCCAAGTACAGCGAAGAAAAGCAGGCTTTGCAGTAATGCACTGTCTGAAAGAGTGCTGACCCATTCATCAAGCATTACAAATCCAAAAGATAACATTATCATTATCAGCAGGAAAGAGAACCAGGATGACAGCACGCCAAAGCGGTAGGACTCCTGTCTGTAACTTCTGTATTTCAAATACTTATCTCCGGGATATATATCCTTCATCGAAGGGGGGACATCATTTGCCCGTGACCGGTTGTTGAGAAAGGAAAGCAATTGCTCAAGAACAAATCCGGCAATCACGAATCCTATAAGAAGTAAGAAAACCAGGTTGTCCATAAACGGGAAAACAGGTTAAATCGAAAAGCACACATCAAACTATAATCACAAAACGGCTTGCAAACACCTTTTCGCTGAACGCGACAGGGCATCAATAACTACCATTAAAGCGGCGCAGAAACCATTCGGTGCCAAGAACAAGAATAATCAGCGCCAGCAATGGAATGAAGCTGATCAGGTCAGTGAAGTGCTTTCGCGGGTAAATTACAGGTTTTGCATCTTCTCTGCTGTTAAGCAGAGCTAAAAGTTCACCGGTCTCTTCCGGTTTTAATGATTTTCCACCTGTTTGAGCTGCAATGGCATTCAGCAGGCGATGATTGGCAATCGTGTTTACATCCTCAAGGTTGAGTTCTGTTACAGTAAAACTCCCGTCTCTCCGCAATTCAGCGGCACCGGAACCTGTAATGGCTGTAAACCGGTATAATCCCGGCGGAAGATTGCCCGCATTGAGGTAATAACCCTCATTCATGGCTGAAAATGCGAAATCATACACCTTATCATCTTCCCCCGTAATGGTGAGATCGATTTCCGGATCATTGATCATTTCCCCGCTTTCATTCAGCAGCAATGCGTTGAACTCAATTGGTTCATTTTCGGCATAAGCGTTTCTCCAGGTCAGTTTCAGACGGTTACGATCCGTCTCAGCGGAGAGGTATTGCAAAAGCTTACCCGTGAATTCATCAAACGCGATGTGATTCCCGTTAACCTGATAATCGTGTATTCTCCATTTCCATATCCCTTCACCGGCAATTATGCCGTAACGGGTTTCGGCAATCTGGCTGAAGAGGATCAGTGGCATTCCGGAGTTGATTGACCCGATACCCTGGTATGCCAGTACATTAACCGCGTTTGATTGCTGGTATTGTGCAAAAGGGCTGAGGAGCGGCGGAACCGTCGCAAGCAGGGAAGTGATATGTTCAGGCGTGACAAAAAGGGTAAAATCCTTGTTGAACAAGGGCAGCGCCTCGTTGCCTGATTTTCCCTGTCCGATCAAACTTAAACCGGTTTTCAGTCTGTTAAAAGCCGGGATATCAGACTGAGAACCCAGCACAAACAACACCGGGACTTTTTGTCCGGCAAGGGCTGTTGTGAGGCTGATTGCCGCATTGGTCAATGATGGAACCTGATGCAGGATAAAAAGGTTATATCCGGCAAGGTCTGTTTTGAGGTTATCGATATAAAAGAGATCCGCTTCAAAATTGTTACCATTGTCAATCGCCCTTTCCAGGGCTGCCAGGTCAGGATGCGGGGCGTTGCCGACAATAGCGATCCTTTGTTTTCCTTCCTTAACTTCAATAAAAATTTCACGTATATTATTCGCTTTATTGACTTCCCCTTCAACAGCATCCACCGTTATCCTGAATTTTTTAATACCCGGTTCTCTGGCTTCTGTTGTAAATGAGATTGTACGAACCTGGTTATCAGATGAAAAATCAAGTTTCGTTGAATAAACATCACTGCCTTCGGAAGTTACTTTCATTTCAGCATTCATTCCTCCCGCTTCACGCGCCTGAACAACCACTTCAACCGGAAAGCGGTTCCCCTTAAACACGGTTCTGTTGTAGTTTACCCGCTGAATGATCAGGTCCCGCTTCACGGTGGTATCGCCGGCATTGATGGTATAAACCGGGTAAGCGGCATCACGCGCTGCATACAGGGGATCTTTGCCCGAATTGTAGATTCCGTCTGATACAAGTACAACTGCACCTACATTGCGGTTGTAGAAACGGGCATTGATCTCTGAAAAGAAAGAAGCTATGTCAGACAATTCATCCCGGTAAGCGGCAACTTCACTTTCTGTTACCTGTTGCCCGAAGGTATAATTATAGACTTCAAACTTACCTTTCAGCTCCTCTCTCAGTTGCGACAGCATCAAAGGCAGCTGGTTTTGCTGGAATAAGCTGTCAGTTCCCAGAACCATAGACCTGGAATT
>CAZDBX010000061.1:0-14146 GCA_964503805.1 uncultured Lentimicrobium sp.
AGCTTCAAAAAAGAAAGCAAGGATATTTTCTTTCTCAACCCATTCCATGAGTCTTTCAAAATAAATCATCTGAAATTCTTCATTTACATGCCAGGGATTGATTCCTCTTCCGTTCGAATTGGTTGCCCAACCGGCTTCCGTGATTACTACCGGCTTGTCAGGATATTTATTGGCAACTGAATAGTAGTTTTGTCTTGAATAGTCAAGGGACTCGTTGATGTGCTTGTATTCCCACACAGGGTAGGTGTGAATGGAAATAAAATCCACCTCAGCGGCCAGCTTTTCCAGTTTCAGGATCCAGGGTGCATAGTTTTCGCAGAAAGTAACGGGCTGATTCGCTCTTGCCTTGACCCTTCTCACATATTCCAGTACACTGCTCTCAGGAACATAATGGTCGGTCCATTCAACACATGCTTCGTTGCCCACCGACAGCGAAAAGATAATATCCGGATATTGATTACCCAGTTCAATCAGTTTATCAATTTTGTCAAGATTGCTTTTGCGGTTCTCTGTAAGTTGTTCCTCAGCATACACACCTCCGTTCCAGGGGCAGTTGAAATTGTTCATCTCGGCTACAATGTAAGCCCCCAGCATTAATCTGAAGTCCAGTTTTTCCCGGCTTATAACATCCAGAACCGTCCGGGCATGCTCATCGCAGTCGAACAACCGCAGGTATTTCCAATGATCCTTGAGAAGCAGAAGATCTTCCTTTACCTCCTCATAACCAGGATAAACACCCCCGGGATTCTGTCCTTCCCTGAAGCCGGAATAGCACAGCGCTTTTCCGGGATTGATGCCTAATTTACGAAATGTGTTCATCAACAAATTTTAATTTTTCCGACTTATCCCAAATCCCCCAATGGGCGCCTACATCACCTTCAGGGCCAACTTTCCACGATTCATCAAATGAGGCAAAATAGTACACTTCAATATTTTCATCAATTGCCCACAGGTTGGTATTGATAAAATACTTCATGGCATTGAGCGTGGATGGTTCTGCCCCTCTCAGGGCCTGACCCTGACTCGGCCAGCCGGTCTCGGTAATGATGACTTTTTTGCCGCTGCCCGCCATCAGTGCCTGATGATACATCTGTTGCATATGATCAAAAGAATCATTGAATGCGGTACCTTCCCAAAAAGGATAGCAGTTGCAGAAAATCACATCACAAGCTTCGGTTATAGCCGGCCTTTCGGCGAATTCATAATAGGCATCAACATAGCCAACAGGGATATCCGGGATTTCCTTCTTCACATACCTGATGATCTCCAGTAATTCATGTTCCGATAAATCTTTCCTGTAAAGCACCTCGTTACCCACTGCCGCATAATCCACATATCCGTCGCGGGCCAGTTGTATCAGGCTCATGATTTCCTGAAGGTTTTTTTCCTTATCCGTACCTAACCAGGCTCCCACCAGTGTTTTCATGCCAAACTCCTTCGCAATTTTCGGAACCAGCTCATTGCCTTCGATGCAGGAGAACGAACGCACCGAATTGGTATAGGGCTTTAGGATTTGCATTCTTCTTCTTATCTGGTCCTCAGAAATAATCGTTCCCGGTTTTTGCCCCTCTTCGTAAATGCTGAAGCAGAATCCGCTTACGCCTCCGTGCAGGACTTCAAGAAACAAACTTTTAATATCTTCAGGAGACTTGTCGTCGTACAACAGTTCTTTCCGGATGCCTTCCGGTCTCTTGAAGTTAAGTAACCGTTCTTTTCTAAATGACATATTTTCAGGTTTTTAGTTTTTGATTTAACTTGGATTTTCTTTGCCGGTTACAACTCTCCCCTCCGGTTGACCAGCTCTTTTTTAATTTCCACCGCCCGTTCTTCCGAAAGATCATACTTCCACATGACCCAGATCGCCAACGCTGCAGTAGTTGCAGGCACAAAAATATCGGCAAGCCTCAGATTGGTAATGGTATCAGCTGTCTGTTGCGCAGCGTTCTGGTCGAAACCTACAAGTTTAAGCACCAGGCCACCCAATACCAGGGCAAGTCCCTGCCCGAGTTTTACCATCCACCAGTAGATGGCCCCGAAGGTACCTTCCTTGCGGGGCATACCGTTGTTTAACTCATCGAGATCGCAAACGTCGGCCGTCATGCTCATCATAAGGGTAAATAATCCGCCGATTCCAAATACCATTAAGGGCAAGGGCATAAACATCAGCCATGGATTATCAGGATTAAAACCCCACCATTTCAAAGCATAACCTATAATAGAAAGGACCGTTGAATAGATAAAAGCCCGGCGCTTACCCCACCTGTTCGCCATCCAGGTAATTACCGGGATAATCAGAAATGCCGTGCACATCGCACTCACGGTCGAGAACCAGGCCGGCCATGTTCCGGCAAGGCCGTAATCACCCTTGAACAAATAAAAAACGATGATAAAATAACTGAATGATGCGACCATCTGAAAGCCGTTGAATACCAGGAATGTTGCCGCGCAAAGCCTGACAAATGTCATATTCTTAAAAATCAACACCATGTTGTGAAGCAGACTCCTGAAATTTCCTGCAATGTTCTTCAGTGTGAGTTCATCGCGGTTGGTAAGGTTGGCCTGATCAATTTCTTTGCAGAACAGGGCAGGCATCATACCCAAAACCATACAAATTGCTCCGACTACGATCGACAGTTTACGGACACCTACCGCCTGTGTGGCAAATAAATCAGGATTGGCAATGATTACCCAGAACCAGGGCACGATCATCCAGGCCATCTGACCGATGGTCTGTGAGAATCCCATCAAACGGGTGCGCTCGTTGTAATCAAATGTCATTTCATATCCCAACCCGATCAGGGGTGTGGAAAACATGGTGTTTCCAATCAGGTAAACCATAGAAAGGATCAGAAAATACCAGAAATTATACATCTGGCTGTTCTCCGGATCGAGCTGCCATAAAACGGCGAATAGAATTCCACTGAGAATGGCTCCGATAAATATGTAAGGTTTTCTGCGTCCAAACCGCGATTTTGTATTGTCCGAAATATAACCCATGATGGGGTCGGTGATGGCATCAAAAAAGCGGGGCAGGCCTCCGAGTAAACCTGCCAGAAACGGATCCATCCCAAAGGCGGTAAGCAAAAAGAAGGCAAAAACCCCAAGGGATCCCGGCAATAAATTATTGACGAGATGACCGGCACCGAAAGCGGCCTTTTGTCCTAAAGGAACCCTGTCTTTTAAGGGTGTTACATGGGTTGACATAGTCTATAGATTTTAAGTTATTCAATAATTGTCAGCATCATTTGCTTTACCCTTTGATCAGGATGGTTTGTATGGCTTTCCCACTGATGGTGAATTCAACCGGTTTTTCGTGCAAAGCAAGCCGGATTCCTTTTGTTTCCGCGCCGGGATTGAAAACAATAACGGCAATGCTCCCGTCGGGATTCCGGGCAGCAGTCAGCATAAGGCTGTCGTCGGTACTGGCAGAGCCGATTCTTACGGCCCCGGGCCTGATAAACCTGCTGAAATGCGCGAGGGTGTAATAAAGGGGGGTAAAATATATTTCATCCTTTTCGGGATCAACAATAACAGGTGCAACACACCAGTTCTTTGCCCAGTTCGGGCCTCCCTGCCTGTCGAGCACCATGTTCCAGTCCACCCAGCCATCCACCCCGTTGTTCAGGCATCCGATGATATCGCGAGCATAGCGGTAAACAGGAACATATTTCGGGTGCAGGTATTTCTGGTCTTCGGGGGCCCAGGTCCAGCCCCAGTCAGTGGCTTCCTCCGACCAGTACCAGGCATCGTCTTTCCACCGGGGAACCTGGGCGTCCACGCAGGCTTCCGTGTTAATCAGGTGCTTTCCGGGAGCTTTATTCACAACATATTGCAAGGCTTCGGGAAAGTACTCATAGGTGCTGGCATACCAGTGTACCGCAGTTCCATCGAAATAATCCCTGGCAATTTCATCACCGAACATAACATCTACCCAAATTTTTAATTGTTCATCACGATTCTGGTCAAATCCCAGGATTTTTACGTTGTGTCCGTTGGATTTCAATTTTGGTCCCAGATGATTTTTTACAAAATCCGTCATTTCCTGCGGGGTGTAATGCATGCTTTCCCAGTTGCTGTCGTTGCCCAGCGGTTCGTTTTCAACCGTAACGCTCCAGATGTCAATGCCTTCAGCCCGGTAAGCGTCCAGATACTTTGAGAAGAACAACGCCCAGGTATCATAATACGCCGGCAACAGTTTTCCGCCACGCCAGTCCTTGTTGTCTTTCATCCAGGGCGGCGCGGTCCAGGGAGAAGAGATAATTTTAAAGCCCTCCTTCGAAATGGCTTTTGCATCTTTGATCATGGGAATGATGTCATCCATATCTTCCTTAATGGAGAAATTTGCCAGTTCCATATCGCCTTCAACGGGGGCATAAGAATAGTTGCCAAGGGAGAAATCGCAGGAGTTCATGTGGGTGCGCGTGAGGGAATACCTGGCGCCCGACTCACCAAAATAAGCTTCCAGAATTTTGTTTCGGTATTCCTTACTGACCTGGTTGAGCAGATATGCCGAAGCTTCGGTAAAGGAGCCTCCGAAACCAACAATTGACTGATATTCCTGATCGGGCAATATGGAAATATCCACCATTACTTCAGATTCCTCAAATTCAATTAATCTGGTTAACTGGTTGCCATTTGCCGATGTCTCAAAGACTTCAACTTCTAACTTCTCAGAATTGTTACAACTACTCATCAGTGCGATTATGAAAAAGAAAATGGACAAATGTTTAACAACTGTCTTCATATTGCTGATTTTTAATTACTTGCGCTCACTGATTTCTTTTGCTGTCGGAGGCACTTTTACATCCTGCATCATCGCAGCAGTGTCGCCATCATAGGTTTTGGTGATGGGTTTGCCGTCGCGGGTCAGACCATCAAAAACACCGGCATCCACCATATCCCACAAGGTATATTTAGCCTGGGATTGCAGGTTAATAAGTCCGAAGTGGTTTTCGGAACCCTCGGGATTTGCAGCGTCTTTCCATTGCTCGTCAAACGCCTCGAAATAAAAGCAGGTGATCCCTTTTGAGTCTGTCCATTCGCGCATCATATCGTGATAAATCGCCGATTTGTATTCATCGCACGCCCGGGAACCCTCATGTCCGTAAAATCCGTCGGACCGGGTCGCCCAGCCGGTCTCGCCGATATGAACGGGCTTATCTACACCCAGACTTTGCATATAGGCGACAACGCTTTCGTATTGAGTAATGGCATAATCCCTTGCCCTGAGCATGGCGGAATCAATTTTTTCAGGATCTGACAATCCTTCTTCCGCTTCGGGTACTCCCCAGAAATCAGGATTGTAATGGGTGTCGTGCATAGGGTAAGTGTGCATCGAAATATAATCAACCGAACGGATCAGTTCATTCAGCTCTTCCAGGTGATACTCGCTTCCGCCACCGCCCCAGGATGCGAAATTATCGGAACTTGTTACCCATAAGGTTTCGGGCAGCTCTCCGTTTTTCTTGAGTTTCTGCAGATGCTTCACCCATTTAAGGATGATACCGGGTTCAACGTAATATTCCCACGCCCAGTGCACCATGGCTTCATTACCGACGGCAATAATTTTAACAATATCAGGATATTGTTGCGTCAATTCAACTGCCCGTGCGATCTCAGCAGCATTTTGCGGGCTTTCTTCGTTCCTGATGCGGTCGGGCAGTTTGGTAAAGGCATTCTTACAGTCAATCCACGCACCAAGCATAATGTACATTTCAAATTGAGGATCTTCTTTTTTCAGCTGGCTGATGGCTTCGAGCAGATTGGCGGCTTCGTCGTAATGTACGTTATAAGTACGTATCAGCTTAATCCCCATAGCCGACAGAATTTTCATATCTTCCTTCAGCTGGGGAATGGTTGGCTGTATGTCTCTGGATAATTCACGATACCCTCCGTAGGAGATGGCCTGGTACTCCGGATCTCCCAGTATCTCAGCGGCAGTTTTGCCGGTGCTGACGATTCTTTGCGAACATGAAGCAAACAGCAGCACTGACACAGCCACAATCAGGAAATGCAGAAAATTCCCGATTACATCATTGATTTTTTTCATTTTTACAGATTGCATAACCGATAGTTTCAGGTGTTTTATGATTCTTTTCTCCGTTGCTCCAGTTCCTGCTGCATCAGCAGACAGGTTTTGTGGTCAATGGCATAGTAATACAGCAGAATGGCAACCGACATATACAGAACTCCGGGAAACACGGAAATCATCAGCTTGATTCCGTTCAGGGAGGCGGCCGACTGCTCCGTATTGGGCACAAATTGAAACAGGACCAGCAACCATCCTGCCAGGGCACCGCCAATGCCCCACCCTGCCTTTTGTGCAAAAGTGGCCGCCGAAAATACCAGACCGGTGGCGCGCCGTCCGAATTTCCATTCGGAATAATCGGCAGTATCGGCAAGCATGGTCCAAAGCAGCGGAACGGCAGGGGCATAGGTAAACTTGGCCAGAATATTCAGGATGTAAATCCCATAAATATTCTGGCTGCCCGGAAGATACAGCAGTATGAAAAACAGTCCGGAGAGCAGTGAACTGGCAATGTAAACATTGCGTTTGCCAAATTTCTTTGCCAGCGGTTTTGAGAAAGGAATTCCCAGAATCAGGGCCACGGTTCCGATCACATTAAACATCTGCACATTTTGTTCCTGCCCGATGTAATACTTGAAGTAATAAGCAATCGAAAGGTTTTGCAGGGCAAACATGACAAATGAAACAATGCCCACAAAGAAAAGAATGACCCAGGGCCGGTTTCTGAACAGATTTTTAAGATCCTGTTTCAGATTTTTTTGCTGTTCAGCCGGAGGTTTCACCCTTTCTTTCGTGGTTTTAAAGGTGATGATAAACAGCACAAAACTGATGGCTGCAAACAACATCAGGGTGTATTGATAGCCTTTGGCATTGTCGCCCTTGCCAAAATAGCTGGCCAGATAGAGCGCCGTTCCGGTAACGATAAACTGCCCGACAAAGGCAAAAATAAAACGGTATGAATTTAACCCGGCCCTTTCATAAGAATCGGAAGTCATCACGGCGCCCAGCGACGAGTACGGCAGGTTGATGGCCGTAAAAACGGTCATCAAAAGCAGATAGGTAACCCCGGCATAAATTACTTTTCCGGTAGGCCCGATGTCAGGCGTTGAAAAAGCGAGCACTGCCAGCACACTGTAAGGCAGCGCCATCCAGAGCAGATACGGGCGAAATTTCCCCCAGCGGGTATTGGTCCTGTCGGCAATAACACCCATGATAGGGTCGCTGACCATATCCCAGAAACGGGCAATGAGCATGATGGTTCCGGCGGCAGCCGCGGATATTCCGAAGGTGTCGGTGTAAAAAATCAAAATCCAGAAGCCAACCATGTCCCACACAAAGTGCGAGGCCGTATCGCCCAGTCCGTATCCGATTTTTTCCCTTAAAGATAATTTTGTGGTGTTCTCGCTCATTATAGTCTGCTTATTAATACTTCCACTTTTTCTATTGTTCCGTTTCTTTTGAAGATCAGGCTGCTGATTTCCTGACTCAGGACATTGCCTTCGGTTTCTGTTTTGTCACCGTTGGTGTAAAAGACAGTGATCGCATCGTTTGCCGAAAGAGTATAGATTACAGGGGTCTGGCAACAGGTAAAGGCCAGCTGCCCGGAAGCAAGTTTTATTTTTCCAATGCCACCTCCGGATTTCCTGTATTCAAAAATTCTATCTTCACTAAGAAACTCTTCCTTGCGGAGCAGCCAGGGGTTGAAATAAAGCTTACCTTCATTTACAAACACCCCCAGTTCACCAAACCTGACCAGAATATCCTCTTTAACCTGACCGGTCATGCCGGGTTGCTGTGCGCCCCTGTGCAGCGGCGTGTGAGAGTAAGGGTCGGTTGGAAATGCCCCGTAAAGCCCGGGAGATTTATGCACACCAATTCCCGCTTCAATCTCGTAATAGTGATCCTGTAATCTGCCGATAACTTTTTTATCAGCGCCGGTTTCAATGGCTCTCAGGCAACATTCCTGCACGGCCAGGTGCAGTTTCGAAACCATGTGCCAATAGATGGACCCCAGCCCTTCATACGAGTAGAAAGTGCCCGATCTTCCGGTAAAAGATTTGTGATTGAAGACTTCTTCAAAGATGTCAAGCACCAGTTTACGGTCTTGCCTGACCAGTTCACGGTATTTCCCTTCAGATTGCCTGTTCAGCGCGGCAGCCAGGTCGGCGGCATTTTTAAAATTACCGTTGAAATGCAAGCCTCCCAGCACGTCACGCTCAACAATCTCCGTATTTCCATCGGCAATCAGCCGGTTAATCAGCGCTGATTCCTGCGCCCTGAGGGGGGGGATATTGTTCTTCTCTAAAAATCCGGGCAGCTTTTTGTTGGGGTACAAAATGTAACTGTACTGATCCTCGCGGAACAGCGCGCTGCTTTTGAGGGCATCCAGCACCTCCAGCGCCTGCTCAGCGGTTAAATAGCCGGAACTTAAGACCGCTGTCTGGCCTTCAAGCATTTCGGGGAGGTGCGATAAAGAAACTCCGGTTTCCTTAACAGTCAAAAGATTGTAAGCGTGGTAAAGCTTGTCAGCCCGCTGGTTTGCCCTGATTGAATGTTCAATAAAACCGAGGCACACCTGCGTAAACATTTTCAGGCCGGCCATAGTGGCGGTTCTTTTATTGCCCCGGAAACCGTTTTGGTAAATCTGCTGCCGGTAATCTGAAGCAGCCTGCCCCATACGATCCAGCATCGCTTTTCTGTCTTCATCGCTGAAGGATGCTGACAACATAGGGCTGAATTCCTGAAGGGTTTCTCTCACACTGTGATAGAATTCAATCAGTTCGCCCGATAATTTTATGTTCTCCTGTTCTGAGCGTTCAATAATCTGTATGAAAAACTTCATGAAGCGGTGCAGATAGTATAGCGTAACCATGGAAACACCATTGCCGACCAGGGCGTTGTTGGCATCGTTCCACTCCGGGCGCTGGGTGTTCATCCAGATACCGCCCTCAGGTACCAGGTTCGATATTTTTGCCAGTACGGTGGCGAGGATTTTTTCAATGAAGTTAATCCGGTAAATATCATTGTTACCGTCCGTTAACAGGGCCCCGTCAGCTCCAATTACATCGCGCCGCTTTCTGATGGCATCATCCCATTTATGGTCAAATTCAATGGTGTCTTTCGGATTCTTCAGAATCTGGTCGTAAGGTTTGATCCTGTATGGTACCGCGGCATATACAAACCATTCTTTGTCGAGAAATGACTGCAAGGTGCCAGGGTAGAACTTTTCTGTGATTTCAAAGAACTTCTGCAGATAAATAATCTGATGATCACCCCAGTATCCGATGTATGACCATGGATTATCGGGTTCTATGGTTTCCCAGTCGAATCCGTCTTTTGTGATCCTGTATGGATTGTACCCGTCGAATGTTGAAGCGTTCAGAAACTTGAAGATCATACCGGTAACAAATTCAGGATATGAAAGCGCCAGCGCTTCCCAGTTCTGGAAAATATCCCTCCAGTTCCCCTCATAATCCAGAATTTCTGATCCGTCTGTTTCGTTCTGGATATTGATGGTAAAATAATTCCATGGGCGGCTGGGATCGCCATGCCTGCGGCTGAACTTCAAGGGAAGATACTCCGAAGAAAGCCTGTTCAAATCCGGATACTCAATAGCAGACAATAGGTTCTGCAACGCTGACCGGCTGAAATTCTCCGGAAGTTTATCAATAAACGCCTGATTCCCGGCCACGCCCTCCCTGTTGGCCTTCAGAAGATAACTGACAAAATCCTCTTTTTTAATCAGATAGCCATGATCAAAGATGCCTCCGCGCATGATGTTAAAAAGTACATTGGAAAAATGGCGGGAGTCTGTGAGTTTGTCGGCCGTAAACTGCAAGCCGTCGGCACCTGCCACCAGTTCAATCACCTTTTCCGTTCCGGAGTCAATATCCTCCTGAATCTTTAGTTCAAGATCCGCAACATGCTTAATCTCCTGACACAGGCTGATGATCTGCGCGTGATGCTGATTGACGTTGGCGATGAGTTTCCAGTTTTTCTCACTCCGGGCAGGCAACAGAATTTCCTTACAAACAAAATATGCCCCCTTCTCGCCTTTAATATCCGTTTCTTCCCTGATCGCTCCGCCCTGTCTGAAATGATCCAACTGAAGGGATGAGAGCAGATATTTCGGATAATCCAGCCCCAGCGACCAGGCAATGTTCGCCTTCAGCGCTTCGCTGGGTTCGGCTTTGTCAACAATAATGGCGCTGAGGGCAAAAATACCGGTTCCCGATTCCGGCTCCAGCTCACTTCTCTTGTAGGCATCCACCAGGTTGCTGGTCGACCGCTGCAGGTCGCTGGGCACCCCGTAAGGCATGATATTCTGCAGCCCATCCAGCAGGGTGATTGTAAAATCCTTGTCCGAAGTGTTGACCAGTGCCGACTTTTTAACAAAACCATACACCTTCGAAGAATTCCACTGATATCGGAAAATCAGCCCGAAATCATGGTTGATTTCTTCAAAAATGATTTTGTTGCCATAGATGCTTTTATACAGATTCCGGCTGATGGAATATTTCCCGGTAAACCTTACTGAAAAAGGCTCCCATACATGAATCTGATCGTCTGCCCGTATTTGAAACACGGATTTACTTCCGGTAATGTCTGACGATTCTATTATTTTGTCATCGGTATAATATGGGAACAAAGATAGTTCTGGGTTCTTCCGCCCGGCAGTGAGTCCTCCGTTGCTTGCTATAAACATCCAATGGTTTGAGTCACTGACGATGCTCATAAAGAACGGCCGCATCAGATCATGATTCGAAATTTTAAAGTAGCTTTCATTTTCATGTTCAGCTACCTGCATTTCAATTGTCTTCCCGGTAGTATTCATAGGGGTTTCAGGATAAGCTTTATTCATTGACTATCAAAAATGTTGATGATGATTAACCCTGGTCTGCTTTTTCTATTTAACCTCCTGGTAAACCCTTACATAATCAATGTACATTTTCTGTGGGAAGGGGGTCTGGGCAGTGGGGAATCCGACATAATTGCCACCCACTGCCAGATTGATGAGGATAAAAAACGGCTGATCGTAAACCCATTTACCGGGCACATTGCTGCGTTCGATGCGCTGGTAAAGATAATCATCCACAAAAAAGTCGATCCTGTCCTTATCCCATTCAATGGCGAAAAGATGGAAATCATTGTCAAACCTGTCGTTAACAAGCGCGTAGCTTCCGGTTACCGGATTTCCGCCCGAATATCCCGGGCCATGAATGGTTCCGTGGATGATGTGAGGTTCCTGTCCGCGGAGTTCCATGATATCAATTTCACCGCATGCCGGCCAGGGCTCCGTTTCAATGTTTTCGCCCAGCATCCAGAAGGCGGGCCATATACCGGGCCCGTAAGGTGTTTTTATACGCGCCTCAAAACGCCCGTATTGCTGGGCAAACAAACCCTGCGTCTTAATCCTTGCCGAAGTAAAGCGGTTGCCTTCGTTAATGGCAGTAATTACCATATTCCCCTGATCATCAAGCGAGATATTTGCAGGACTGTTGGTATAACTCTGTAATTCGCTGTTGCCCCAACCGTCCTGACCGGTGCCCAGATCAAAGGTCCATTTTGATGCATCCGGCAACTGGCCGGCCTGGCCATTAAATTCATCACTCCAGGTTATCTGCCAGTTGCGCTTCTCCAGTTTCTGGAAGTTGTCGCGTTCGCATCCCCATAAAATGACCGCAAACAACAACACCGCGGATTGGATGCGTATTCTCCTGAATTTATTGATTTTATTCATTTTTTTAGCGTTTTATGTTTACAAGACAAGCCCTGTCACGATTAATTTTTCCGGAAATAAATGTTATCCAGGTAGATATCTCCATTACCTTCAAATTTGAGTTGGATAACATCATTCAAATCCACAGGGGCAAAGGATGAGAGCGGAATGTCGATGCTGCTCCAGCCGGAAGTGGGAACCGTTAATGTATAAGGGGTTTCAACGGGGCCCGGACTAATCAGAAAGACACTCAGCGCCGATGAATTCGCGGTCCAGAAATCCAGGTGCAGAAATCCCATGGAAGAGACATTCTGGCTGGCACCTAATTGGATCCCCTGATAGTTGAGGCCGGCAAATTTCAGGGTGTTATTCCCCTGAATTTGTACCGTTGTAACAACCGTTGCCTGTCCCCAGAACGGATTGAGGTCGGTGCCGGGTATTGCCGTGTATGAATCGCTGAAAACGCTGATCACATTGCCGGCCGGGTGGGTGGGTACCGGCGCTGCAGTTGCCGGCGACGATGGCTGGGAGCCGTCCTTGTAAAAATAAATATTGTCGGCATAGAAGCTTGATATGTTTTCATTGCCATCCACAAAAATAAGTTGTCCGAGATTGTTTCTTGCGCTCAGACCTGCGAAGCCCGACAAGGGAATATCCAGGCTGATCCATTGCTGCGATTGGCCAGGCGTGATGGTTGTCGTAAAAGTGCCGCTGACGGTTGTTCCAAGATCAACCAGTTCAAAACGCATCTGGGCGTTTCCTGTTAAGGCATTCGGAATAAATATGTCTGCATGCAGATGCGTCATCGAGGAAGCGTCGATGGAAGGAGAGCTGAATTCAATCCCAACAAAATTAAAGTTGGTATAATGCAGTATCTGATCTCCGTCCACTTCAAAATCAGCTGAAAGCGTTGTCTGATATGGCTCCCAGTAACCGTTGTAATAATTTACCGGTACATTTGTATAAGCATTGCTGAATAGAGAAATTACATTCTCAGCCGGCCGGGTGGGAACCGGAGCAAGCTGAAATACCCCCTGTGACCTGATGGTTAAAGAACCGTTAACCTCGGCATCCCCGACTTTTGCAGTGATAATGGCCACGCCCGGACCACCGTTAACCAGTACCTTACCTGATTCATCGACGGTTGCAATTGAAGGGTTGGATGATGTGAATTCAAAATATGCAGGCGAAATATTTACCGCCTGGTTGATACCGGATGGCAGGTTAAATACAGCGGTAAGCTCCGTTATTGTTTTCTCCACTCCAACAAATGATGTTTCATCCTGATTCTGACCGTTGAGGATGCTGAACTGCGGATGGGCGATGGTACCCAGGTTTTCAAACTTCAATTCATCCACCCAGAAAGAATAACCCTTGCCATCGACAGGCCCTGTTGAGTAATAAAACATCCCGCGTTCAGCGGTGAGCACAGAAGAATTGGGCAGCGGAATGATGTATTTCTGCCAGTTGGTGCTCAGCTGTAACCCCGGAATGCTCACCTGGTATTTTGAGGCTCCAAGGTCGTTACCAAAACCAACCACATCAATTACCGCAGATTGAGAAGCTTTCGCCCAGAATGTCAAAGCATTATAGCCTGTCAGGTTTCTGCCTGTTCCGGTATAGAAAACGCCACCCGCATAAGCGCCCCGGGGATCGCCTGCATTGGGGACATCAAACCGCATGGAAGCTGCTGAATTGTTGTACGTTTCTTTCTTATCCACATCAAAAGCGGTAGGCACCGAACCTCCGAAAGCTGCATAATTCAGCCCCGCAGTGAATCCGTCAATAAAAACCTCGGGATTATCCGGGAATGTGACAGGTTGCAGGTCGGGAAGATCGCGTTCGCACCCCATAAAAAGTGCAGCAAGAAAAATTATGGGGATATATTTCTTCAAACTGATGAGTATGTTCGTTTTCATCGCAGGGTGTTTTTATTATTTACCAATATTTATGCGTACATAGGTTCTGATTTCCCATTCATTGCCATTGTCAAATCCGACGGCTTCGGGATCGGGCACCAGGGCTCCGCTTGCATCAAGCTTGTAAGTTGGCGCGTAGCGGGGTGAATACCGGTCGAGGGTGCGGTAAGTTGCCCGCAGTCCGATTTCAGTATTAGGAAGTTCAAACCAGTCAGGCTTTTTCAGAGAAGTTGAGATATCGGCCATTAGCTGAAGCGGGAAGGTGAGGTTGTAATCGCGGTGATAGTCGTAGGGGCCCCAGTCGTTGATTCTGGCAAATGAAGTGAGTTTTACTTCCTTGTAAATCATCCGCAAATCAATGCCATAGCGCCTGATCAGCCTGGCGTCACTTCCGTTGGCCTGGGCATCCCCGGCATAGATGTTTGCAATAAAGCCAAAATCGCTGCTTACCTTCGAAACCAGCCTGGAGTGGATCTCCCA
>CAZDBX010000062.1:0-14010 GCA_964503805.1 uncultured Lentimicrobium sp.
GGTAATACAAATCGGTGAACAGGGGAAAAAGCCCGGTAAATCAGTTTATGCAGGGTTCAAAAAAAAGAACCGGGGCGCTCGCCTGCCCCGGCATCTTCATTCCACTCATCGAATAACGGTTTTCAAACCGTCCATATCATACAAAATCAGCATCAGGCAAATCAGGTAGTCCCTGTAGATTGCCGATAAAACGCGCATGGTTGAATGCTTCCCCATAGCGCATAAGCCGGAACAGTTCAACCTGTACCGCCATATAGATCAGTCGCCTGGCTTCCACATCGGTAAATGAATCCTGCAAAAGCCGCTGATAGGTCTGTGCCGTTTCGGGAGGGTCGTTCCTGCGGATCTGCTTGTCAACGATCTGCTCTATAACCATCCCTATACTCTCGTCACGTTTTATATTGTTTATCATTGTTCTGAAAATTAAAAATTCCACCACTCTGTAAAACCGGGATCCACTGCAATCCAAAAAACAGGCAACCGGCAAACTTTTTGATATTAAAACATGTACGCTGCCAAAATACAACCACTGCTCCGGGCAGGCCGGTAAATTCTTTCTCCGGCCTTTTGCAGCAAGTCATGCAGCCTGTTTTCTGGTTTATCCCGAAGGGGCCTAAAAGTAACAGTTACGCATGCAATTTAGATTATTTCTAAATAAGGAGGTATGGAATGACATGTCAAAAGAGCCGCAGACTTCCTATCACAGAAAAAGTATGCTAATTTTGCACGACTAATCAAAATCATTAAAGTGTCGCAACTGCTTAAAGAATTAAATGAAGCCCAGCAACTTGCGGTGACCAGCAGCGATGGTCCCGTGATGGTAATAGCCGGAGCAGGTTCAGGCAAAACCCGCGTACTGACTTACCGTGTCGCTTACCTGCTTGAGCAGGGCGTTGATCCGTTCAATATCCTGGCGCTGACATTTACCAACAAGGCTGCCAAAGAAATGAAAGAACGCGTGATCGGGTTGGTGGGTGGCCATGAAGCACGGAATGTATGGATGGGCACCTTTCACTCCATTTTTGCGCGCATTTTAAGGGTGGAAGGCCACCTGCTGGGTTATCCTTCCAACTTCACCATTTATGACACTGATGATTCGAAGAGTCTGATCAAGACTATACTGAAAGACCTCAGCCTCGACCCGAAAATATATGTACCGGGGGCCGTGCTTTCCAGAATCTCATCCGCAAAGTCGAACCTGATTTCTGCCGAAGAATATAAAGCCAACTCCGCCATTGAAGAGCAGGACAGGATTGCCAACAGGCCGCAGACCGGCGAGATTTTCCTGCATTACAAGACCCGCTGCTTTAAAGCGGCAGCCATGGATTTCGACGATCTGCTGTTCAACATGAACCTGCTGCTCCGCGACTTTCCGGAAGTTTTGTTCAAATACCAGCAAAAGTTCCGGTACATCCTGGTTGATGAATACCAGGACACCAACTTCGCCCAGTACCTGATCGTGAAAAAACTGGCTGCCCGGAATGAAAACATTTGCGTGGTAGGCGATGATGCGCAGAGCATATACGGTTTCCGCGGGGCAAACATCCAGAACATCCTGAACTTCAGGAAAGATTACCCCGATGCCAAAACCTTCAAGCTGGAGCAGAACTACCGCTCGACCAAGGTGATTGTAAACGCCGCCAACAGCATTATTGCAAAAAACAAGGATCAGATCTTCAAGGAAGTCTGGACCGAAAATGAAGAAGGCAAACTGATCAGGATACTGAAGGCCAACTCGGACACGGAAGAGGGAAATATGGTTGCCAACGCGGTGTTTGAAACCAAGATGAATCAGCACTGCCAGAACAGTGATTTCGCCATTTTATACCGCACCAACGCCCAGTCGAGGGCCATTGAGGAATCACTGCGCAGGCTGAACATCCCCTACCGCATCTATGGCGGCCTGTCATTTTATAAGCGCAAGGAAATCAAAGATTTACTTGCATATTTCAGGCTGGTGGTCAACCCCCGTGACGATGAGGCGTTCAACCGCATCATTAATTACCCCGCCAGGGGCATTGGGAAAACCACCCTTGAGAAAATTGAACTGGCCGCCGGAGTTTCCGGTAAAAGCCTCTTTGAGGTTGCGTCCGCTGCAACACATTATGTGAAGGGACTGAATTCGGGCACTATCTCAAAAATAGAGGAATTCACCACCATGATCGCCGCGTTTCATCAGCAATTGCAAGTACTCAACGCGTATGAGCTTGCCATAAAAATTGCCAGAAACTCCGGCTTGCTGAAAGAGCTGGCGGCCGATGATACGGATGAAGGGCAGTCGAGGGTTCAGAACACCGAGGAGCTCCTCAATGCGGTAAAAGATTTTTCCGAAAAGGAACAAACCCTGTTTCCGGATGAAGAAACCGGTGAACTGAGCGCTGCTGAAGTTACCCGTACCCTCGATAAATTCATGCAGGAGGTGGCGCTGCTTACCGATGCTGACAGCGACGATAAGGACGACATGAACAAGGTAGTGCTGATGACCATTCATGCTGCCAAGGGACTTGAATTCCCGTATGTTTTTATTGTCGGACTTGAAGAAAACCTGTTTCCTTCTGTCATGTCGCTGCAATCACGCGCCGACATTGAAGAAGAGCGGCGATTGTTTTACGTGGCGCTGACAAGGGCCGAAAAACAAGTCATCCTCTCCTATGCGGAAACCCGTTACCGCTGGGGAAACATGACCATGAATGAGCCCAGCCGTTTTCTCGAAGAAATAGAAGAAAGTTTTATCGAAAAACCGGCGCGAAAAATTTCGTCATCAGGATTAACCGGCAAACCCGGCGATGGGCTTTCAAAAGAATCCGTTTTCATCAAAAAGCAACTTAAAAAAATCAGCACTTCTGAGGGGACTGCGGTTCAGGGAGCAGAAACGCCCCCTGAGCTGATACAGCCCGGCGTGGAGGTAGAACATGAGCGTTTCGGCAAGGGAAAAGTGCTCAGTGTGGAAGGCAGCGGCCCGAATATGAAAGCAACCGTCTTCTTTGCTGCCGTAGGTCAGAAACAATTATTACTTAAATTTGCCAGACTCAGGTTGGTAAATTGATTTAATTCGTATATTTGTGCCCGGTAATAAGACCAGTAATTATCTCCGGGCAAATACCAGATTAACGAATTCCTGACACCATCAGTAAATTTAAGCTTTGTCAGCAGTTTTCAGATGCTAATCCTGCCTTATTAAGACTGCTACCAACACTTATCAATCAACCCCGACAAGAAGATTTCTATTAATAAAATGTTATATGGATTATAACAGCACCCGTGAAAAGCTCATTATTCCCGAGTACGGACGCAATGTGCAGAAGATGGTCGCCTATGTGATCAGTATTGAGGACCGCGAAAAACGCACCAACCTGGCCAAAACGCTTGTAAACGTAATGGCACAGCTTCATCCCGATCAGCGCGATACAGTGGATTACAAAAGAAAGTTGTGGGACCACCTGCACATCATTGCAGATTACAAACTCGACATCGACGGGCCGTACCCCACCCCTGCGCCGGAGGAAAAAATCAAAAAGCCGCAAAGTATTCCCTACCCTCAGGAGGACATCCGCTTCAGGCCTTATGGCAAGAACATCGCCAAAATGATCGAAAAAGCCTGCCTGTTTGATGATGGCCCTGAAAAGGACGCATTGGTAAAAAACATTGCCAATCACCTCAAAAAATCATACCTCAACTGGAACCGTGATTCAGTCAATGACGAGCTGATTACCGAGCATCTGAAAGTGCTTTCGCACGGCAGGCTGAAGCTGAGTGAAGACACCCGGCTCACGCACACCAGCGAGCTTCTGGCACGGAACAACCCGCCTGCCGTCATTCCCCACAACCAGAACAATAAACGCAGAAAATTTAATCCGAAAAACGATAAGAACAGCAACTATCGTGACATGAGGAACCGTAAAAAGAATTAACTTGCCTGCCTGTTAATTTACGGTTGGATTTAACTTTCTGATAGCTATGAGCTCTTTCATTATCAACGGAGGCAGAAAACTCCAAGGAGAGATTGTGCCTCAGGGCGCCAAAAACGAAGCGCTTCAGATATTATGCGCTGTCCTGCTGACTCCCGAACCGGTTACCATTCACAACATTCCTGACATCAGGGATGTAAACAAGCTGATTGAGCTGCTCGGGGATATGGGCGTTGAAGCGACTCCCACCGGCAAAGGATCATATATCTTCAAGGCGAAAAATATCGACCTTGACTATCTGAAGACCAAAGAATTCCGTAAAAAAGGAGCCGGACTGCGGGGCTCAGTGATGATCCTGGGGCCACTGCTCGCACGTTTCGGCAAAGGGTATATTCCACATCCGGGCGGCGATAAAATCGGACGTCGCAGGCTTGATACCCATTTCATCGGTCTGCAGAAGCTGGGAGCCCGTTTCGAATCTGAAGGACTCAATACCTTTTACAGCATTGACGCCACAGAACTAAAAGGCTGTTACATGCTGCTGGATGAAGCATCGGTTACGGGCACCGCCAATGTGGTGATGGCTGCCGTGATGGCAAAAGGCACAACCACCATTTTCAATGCTGCCTGCGAACCATACCTTGTTCAGTTGTGCCGCATGCTCAACCGTATGGGGGCAAAAATAACGGGTGTTGGATCAAACCTGCTTACCATCGAAGGCGTTGAATACCTTTCCGGGACAAGCCATACCATGCTGCCCGATATGATTGAAATCGGCAGTTTTATCGGCCTTGCTGCAATGACTGGTTCAGAGATCACCATTAAAAATGTTCAATACAAGGAGTTGGGAATTATTCCCGAAGTTTTCAGGAAACTCGGCATTAAACTCGAATTGCGCGGTGATGATATTTATGTGCCGGCGCAGGAAACCTATGAGGTAGAAACCTTTATGGACGGGTCCATCATGACAATCAGCGATGCACCCTGGCCGGGGTTTACGCCTGACCTTATCAGTATTGCCCTGGTGGTGGCTACCCAGGCCAAAGGCAGCGTGCTGATCCACCAGAAGATGTTCGAAAGCCGTCTGTTTTTTGTTGATAAACTGATTGATATGGGCGCCCAGATCATTCTTTGCGACCCGCACAGGGCCACCGTAATCGGCCTCAATCACCAGGTGCCCCTCAGGGGAATCACCATGTCATCGCCGGATATCCGGGCAGGAGTAGCGCTGCTGATTGCAGCCCTCTCTGCAAAAGGAAGAAGTCAGATCGATAACATTGAACAGATCGACCGCGGTTATCAGGATATTGACGGAAGATTGCGCTCGCTCGGCGCCGATATTGAGCGCATCGACGGCTAGGCTGTCCCGAAAAGTAAACTACACTTCAGGATACAGGCCGGATCAGCAAAACGGAAAATTCCGGTGATCATGTGCTGACGGTTCAGTGCGGCTGTGATTGCTGAAATACAGCCGATATATATACCTTTACAGCCTGAACAATCAATCCTGATTTCTCAGAAAAACACTGTCAATTTGGCGCTGAATCCTGACTGGCAGGCATTTTGCAGTGGGAGCATCAAAAATAACAAAACAGGGCAAAACCTGATGAAAATATTCGGAAACATGGGTAAACAAAGTAAGCACAAGCCGGAAAGCGCAGAAACTTTAAATGAAAAGGCACCTGTAAATGCGCAAGCTGAGACCAATGAAACTGACATTCCGGCACAGGAGGATATGGCAAAAGAACAGCCTGCAGAAGCGTTGTGCGGGGAGCTCAATAAAAAATACGACGAACTGAACGATAAATATCTCCGGTTGTACTCCGATTTTGACAATTTCAGGAAGCGCGTCATCAAAGAGAAAATCGAGCTCAGCAAGAATGCATCGGAAGAAGTAATAACCGGGCTGCTGCCGGTTCTCGATGACTTTGAGCGGGCGATCAACGCTTTCTCCGGAGGGGATGAACCTGATCCGGTAAAGGAAGGTATTACACTGATCTACAATAAATTCAAAAATCTTTTAGTGCAAAAAGGATTGGCCGAAGTGGCCGCCATGGAGCAGACTTTTGACACAGATTACCATGAAGCCATTGCCAATATACCTGCACCCGATGAAGCGCTCAAAAACAAGATCATCGACGTAACCCAGAAGGGATACACCCTCAACGGCAAGGTGATCAGGTTTGCGAAGGTGGTTGTCGGAATATAGGAAGAATATAGTTTAAATCGAAAACGGTGACGAAACGAGATTATTACGAAATACTGGGCATACAGCGCAACGCCAGTGAGGCTGAAATAAAGAAGGCTTACCGTCAGATGGCGCTGAAATACCATCCTGACAAAAACCCCGGGAATAAGGAGGCTGAAGAGAAATTCAAGGAAGCTGCCGAAGCTTATGAAGTACTCAGCAACGCGGAGAAGCGCGCGCGTTATGACCAGTATGGTCATGATGGCATGAAGGGTATGCCGGGTGGCGGATTTGGCGGAGGAATGTCAATGGACGATATCTTCAGCCAGTTCGGCGATATCTTTGGCAGCGCATTTGGCGGAGGTTTCGGAGGATTCGGCGGAAGCACCCGCCGCAGGGTAAACAAAGGGACCAACTTAAGGGTAAAGGTGCGTCTCACCCTCGAAGAGATTGCCAAAGGAGTAGAGAAGAAAATAAAGGTCAACAAGCTGGTCAGTTGCTCAACCTGTCACGGGACTGGAGCGGCCGGCGGATCGTCGTTTTCTACCTGCTCCCACTGCCACGGCACCGGCCAGGTAACACGTGTTACCAATACCTTCCTCGGACAGATGCAGACCAGTTCAACCTGTCCTTACTGCAACGGCGAAGGCCAGACCATTACCAATAAATGTAATACCTGTGGTGGCAGCGGCACGATGAAGGGCGAAGAGGTGATCAGCCTGAACATCCCTGCCGGTGTTTCCGAAGGAATTCAGTTGTCGGTAGGAGGCAAAGGCAATGCTGCTCCCCGCGGCGGCGTTCCGGGCGACCTGATCGTTCAGATTGAAGAAATCCCGCACGAAGAACTTATCCGTGACGGCTCAAATATCCTGTATGAGCATTATATCAGTTTCCCTGAAGCAGCCATGGGCACCTCCATCGAAGTGCCGACCATTGAAGGCCGCGTGCGGATTAAGATCGAGCCGGGCACACAGGGAGGCAAGGTCCTCCGCCTTAAAGGGAAAGGGGTTCCATCCCTCAATGGTTACGGCCGTGGCGATCAGCTGATCAATATCAATGTCTGGACACCGAAAAATCTTAACCGCCAGGAAAAGGAAATGCTGGAAAAACTGATGGAATCCGAGAACTTTAAACCGCACCCGGGCGCTAAAGACCGTTCGTTTTTCGACCGCATGAGAGAGTATTTTCAATAATTTTGTCTTTCCGGATGAACGCAGATGAGGGGTGATTACTTAAATGAACAAGCAATCACCTTTCCTTTTTTAACCCATATAACCAACCCTGAATTACAATGGCCTATTTTTCAGTAAGAAACATTACCAAACGCTACGCGGCCCATACAGCGCTTTCCAATGTGAGCATGGATGTGCCGGAGCAAAGCATCTTCGGACTTCTCGGCCCGAACGGGGCAGGGAAAACTTCCCTTATCCGCATCATCAACCAGATAACAGGCCCTGACGAAGGAGAAGTTTACTTCGGAAATGAAAAACTGGCCCCCCATCATGTTGACCGCATCGGATATCTGCCTGAAGAACGCGGGCTTTACAAAAAAATGAAAGTGGGTGAACAGGCATTGTACCTTGCGCAGCTTAAAGGAGTCAGCAAAGCCGATGCCATGAAAAAACTGAAGTTCTGGTTCGAAAAGTTTGAAATCCAGGCATGGTGGAATAAAAAGGTGGAAGAACTCTCGAAAGGGATGCAGCAAAAGGTTCAGTTTATTGTCACCATCATTCATGAGCCCTCCCTGCTGATCTTCGACGAACCATTCAGCGGATTCGACCCCATCAATGTAAACCTGCTGAAGGATGAAATCCTGAACCTGAGGAAGAACGGGGCCACCATTATCTTTTCCACGCACAATATGGCTTCGGTGGAAGAGCTTTGCGATAACATCGCCCTGATCAACAATTCACACAAAATACTCGAAGGCAGTGTAAAAGAGATAAAAAAGAGGTACAAAACCAATACCTATTCCATCGATTTCGACGGCTACTCAGGCCCGGTGCAATCGCTCCTGCCGGCCGGATTCATTCTGGCAGAGGATAAAACTGATGATGACCTGAGACAGGTGACCGTCACGCTGCCAGCCTCTGCCAACCAAAATGAACTGCTGAACGCTTTTATGCCTTATGTCAACATTCATGCCTTCAGGGAAATTATCCCCACCATGAACGAGATCTTCATCAAAACAGTGCATGCGGCAGGCAATCATTCCATTAACAGTTAATTATAAGACCTATGAATAAGATAATCCTTGTCATAAAACGCGAATACCTTTCCCGCGTCCAGAAAAAGTCGTTTATTGTAATGACCATTCTCGGCCCCATCCTCATGGCAGCGCTTTTCATCGTCCCCATTTATCTTTCACAAATGTCGGATGAAGTAAAAAAGGTTGACATCCTGGATGAAACCGGGTGGTTTATCAACAAATTCGAGAACTCCGAACGCTTTAATTTTGAGTATGTTTTCACTGACCTTGAAACGGCGAAAACAGCTATGATGGCAAAAAAAGGATACGCGCTGCTTTATATTCCCAGGCCTGAAGTAAGTGTGCCCGCCAGCGCCATGATTTTCAGCGAAAAGCAAGCCAGCATTGACCTGAAAGGATACATTAAGAGCGTAATGGGCAAAGAAGTCGAGAACCAGAAACTGGGCGCAGAAATCATCAGGGAAATTAAGAAAGCAAACCCTGACTTCAATGCCAGCGCAAGCGATACCGCTTCCAGGGAAAGCATTGTGAGTGAGGAAATCCTGAAAAATATCAAGACCAACATCAAACTCACCTCGATCAGGATAGGCGAGGAAGGTAAGGAAGAAAAAAGTTTTACCGAAGTAAGTATGGGGGTGGGTATGTTTGCCGGCATACTGATCTATTTTTTCATTTTCCTGTTCGGATCGCAGGTAATGCGGGGCGTTATTGAAGAGAAGGTCAGCCGCATTGTGGAAGTAATCGTAAGTTCGGTGAAACCCTTTCAGCTGATGATGGGCAAGATCGTCGGGGTCGCCCTGGTCGGGCTTACGCAGTTTATGTTGTGGGTAGTGCTTACCCTTGCCATCGTCACAGTTTTTCAAACGGCGATGCCTGATAGTATGAAAAAGGATGAAACCGTTCAGGCTTTTAACCCGGGCACAAGGATCCCCGCATCAGCAGAGGCAAATATCAACTTTGAAGAGACAGAAAGCCCAGATAACATGGACAGGATTATCGAAGCTCTCCAGTCCATAGACTATGGCACCATGATATTCTCATTTATCTTCTTCTTTCTGGGCGGTTACCTGCTGTATGGAGCCATGTTCGCAGCCATCGGGGCGGCCGTGGACAATGAGACCGACACCCAGCAGTTTATGATGCCGGTGACCATTCCTTTGATCCTGTCCATTATTGTCGCGCAATTTGTGATCAATAATCCCGAAGGGCCGGTAGCTTTCTGGTTTTCCATCATACCTTTTACTTCCCCCATCATCATGATGGTGCGCATTCCTTTTGGTGTACCTTACTGGGAGCTGGCACTTTCGATGGCTTTACTTACTGCAACCTTTATTGCAGCGGTATGGATGGCAGGCAGGATTTACCGCACCGGAATCCTTATGTATGGAAAGAAAGTTTCCTGGGCCGAACTGGGAAAATGGCTATTTTATAAAGGGTAAATGGCACAGCGCTTGTAACAGCGACTATGCGGAACCGGCAGCATGATAATCCGGGCGAAACTAACAGCAATCCGAATTAAAAAATAACATGGCACGAATACTTGTAATTGATGATGAACGCAGCATCCGTAGTACGCTTAAGGAAATACTTGAATATGAAGGGTACCAGATGGATGAAGCGCCCGACGGGATGACCGCCCTTGAGCTGGCAGGCAAGGAGAAGTATGACGTGATCCTGTGCGACATAAAAATGCCGCAAATGGATGGGATAGAAGTGCTTGACCGTCTGCTGGTGATGAACGACACCCCGGTGGTGATGATATCCGGCCACGGCAATATCGAAACGGCAGTGGATGCCATCAAGCGGGGCGCCTATGACTATATTGCCAAGCCACTGGATCTGAACCGGTTACTGATCACCATCCGGAATGCGATGGAAAAAGGCAGCCTGCTGAAGGAAACACGTGTGCTGAAACGTAAGGTGAGCAAGACCTATGAAATGATCGGCGAATCAGAGCCCATGCAGCAGATCAGGACCATGATAGAAAGGGTAGCACCAACGGATGCAAGGGTACTGATCACCGGAAGCAACGGCACCGGCAAAGAACTGGTAGCCCGCTGGCTGCATGAATTCAGCAACCGGTGCGAAGGCCCGTTTGTGGAGGTAAACTGCGCAGCCATCCCCGGTGAATTGATTGAAAGTGTGTTGTTTGGTCATGAAAAAGGATCATTTACCTCCGCCATCAAGCAGCGTAAAGGCGATTTTGAGCAGGCCAGCGGCGGTACGCTCTTCCTAGATGAAATCGGCGACATGAGCCTGGCCGCCCAGGCCAAGGTGCTGCGGGCCCTTCAGGAAAACAAGATCATGCGAGTGGGCGGCGAAAAAGATATCCCGGTGGATGTCAGGGTCATCGCCGCGACAAATAAAAACCTGGTGGAGGAGATTGAAAAAAGGAATTTCCGCGAAGACCTCTACCACCGCCTGAGTGTAATCCTTATCCATGTTCCTACCCTGAACGAACGGGCTGAAGATATCCCGCTGCTTGCAAATCATTTTATCAATGACATCTGCGAAAGCCAGGGAAAATCCCTGCTGACATTTACTGATGATGCCATAAAAGCCCTCCAGGACATAACCTGGACCGGAAATATCAGGGAACTCAGGAATGTGGTGGAACGGCTCGCTATCCTGTGTGATATGCAGATTACCGCAGCCGATGTGGAAATGTACGCCAGGCCCCTGAGTAAGGGATAAATTGAAAAAACATCAGACAACGGAAGTCGATTTCGCCGGTTTGGTATATATTTTGTAATTTTGCACTATTGAAACAAGTAACCGGGGATGACCGGTTTTGACAGCAGGGAAGTGGTACTGTAAGCATGCCGGGCGTTGGAAGCGTGGCCCGTAAATCCCAACTTTCAAAGCCCTAAACGGCAACGATTACAATTACGCGTACGCCGCTTAATCAAGAGGATTAAGCCGCCTACTGCTCCCCGGGAAGCCTCGCGCGGCCGCGTCCCGACAGGAGCATCGCAAAAGCCGCGATAATGCAGTTAAGGTCCCGGTGACTGCCCGAAAACCAAAGGGAATAAGAAACGGATCGGGTTGTTTTCTCCCTGTCAGTTTACGAAAACCAACTGAAAACTAAGCATGTAGAAAGCACTATTGCTGCCTGTTTGGACGCGGGTTCGACTCCCGCCATCTCCACAAATGCCACCTAAACAACTCTATATTAATGAGTTATGAATAGAAAATTTCTATTGAATAATTGAAATTTTTCTACTGGGGGCAAATAAGGGCCTTTTGTTTGCGTGGGGACGCACAATAGAAGCCCGAATGAAAAGAAAGATTACTACCGTTCCGCGCCTGGTTGAAGGCAGGAACAAACAATGGTATGTTTACTTTTCCGTCCTCGACCCGATGACAGGAAAAATGAAACCTATCAAGGTCTACAGGGTATTTAATGAATGTACTAACCTTGCGCAGAAACAGGCAAAATTTTGTAATTTACCCTTGAATATGGTTCCATATATTTGATATTAAGATCATTACAAATTACAATCCGATTTGTAAGGCATTTCTATTGCACTGATAATCAAGCCTTACAAAATTACAGAAGTTTGTAAGGTTCAATTTTTAAGCTACTTTAGCAGGTAAGTAAAATTACAAATTCGAAAAAATTACAAATTGCCGGAAATTTTGTAATAAGTTTGTAATTCTATAACCTTGTGTTTTCCAATTAGATTACTATTATTATTACAAATTAAAGTAATAAAATATTTTTGGGGGTTGGGGGGTAGTTTTGCAAATATGCAAATGGATTGAATTGGAAAACAGGTAAATATATGGTGTTCGCTGCGCTCACGAGTGCTTGACGCTTCGCGGAGCAGGTCCAAAGGATGGTAGGAAGTTCGGTAATTGCTATGGGCAGGGCAATACAGAAAAATGAGGACAAACTGAAAAGAAATAATTTCGCTACTCAGCAAGAATTAATACTGACCACCTAATGCGTTGTATAATTCAAGAGTTTGTTTTATACCATTTATCTGTTCTTGAGAGATCGCTTTAATTTTATGATATTGCCTTCCAATCAATTTCATTTTAGCGTTTTTTGCATTGGACAAGGCATAAATTAATTCCCTGTCAGACATTGTTAATCCTTGATCAAACCATTCCCAGATATAGCCACCATTCCCCGAATCAGTTTCAGTATCTGCGGGAATAAACTCATATGCTTTCCCATCAATAGAAAATTGAATGCGATTAAAAAACAGCCAGTCCTCAGCGTAATATTGCACCTTAAATCTCAAATTACCTGGAAGCCCGTTTTCTGTATGGAAATAACAATAAATACCATTTCGGTTAATATACTTTGGTGCTGATTTTGGCTCATACCATTTCTTGTTCTCATTTGAAAATTCATCAATCTTAATGCGAAAATGTTTTTCAAGCTCCGCAACCTTTACTGAATCGATTTTAGCTACTTTCTTAAATTCTTCAATACTATTTTGTCTATTTCTATCTAATGATTCCTGAAAATGATTTCCGAGTGAATTAACACTAGTGTCATGTCAACTTGATATTGTCGTATATATTTTGTATCTTTGTCAGCAAAAAAGCCATGATAAAATACAAGGTCACTTTAACAAGAGAAGAGCATGAGGAACTTATGTCAATAGTAAACAAAGGCACTCATACTTCTCAGCAGTATCGAACAGCTTATATTCTCCTTAATTCCGATCAAGGGGAGTATGGCGATAAAATCTCAGGCAGACAAATCAGTCAGGTCCTAAAAATAAGTGATAGGATGATAGACCGAGTTAAGCAGCGATTTGTTGAGGAAGGTTTCGATGCATGCCTGGAGCGCAAACCAATGAGTAAGACGAAAGAGAAAAAGGTTGACGGTGAATTGGAGGCGCAGTTAATAGCCATGAGTTGTAGTGAAGCACCTGAAGGATTTGCCAAATGGTCACTCCGATTACTTGCAGATAAAATGGTCGAAATGAAATATATTGAAAGCATCTCACATGAAACAATTCGTAAGGTGCTAAAAAAAACGAACTTAAACCATGGAAAACAAAAGGCTGGATAATTCCACCACACCAGAGCAGCCAATTTGTTGCCGCAATGGAACAGGTTCTTGATGTTTATAAACGGCCGTATAATGATCGTTTCCCTGTTATTTGCATGGATGAATCGCCGAAACAATTGATAAAGGAAACGCGCACTCCTGTTCCGATGAAACCAGGGCAAGAGACAAGAGTTGATTTCGAATATGAAAGATGTGGGGTTGCCAATATTTTCCTGGCCTCTGAGCCATTAAAAGGCAAAAGATATGTTAATGTTACAGAGCGAAAAACAAAAGTGGATTGGGCTGAATTTATCAGGAAGATTGCTGATGAATGGTATTCAGATGCAGAAAAAATTACTTTGGTTATGGATAATTTGGCAACTCACAAAGCTTCTGCACTTTATGAAGCCTTTCCTCCAAAAGAAGCCAAGCGAATTTGGGACAGGTTTGAATTCGTCTATACCCCAAAGCATGGAAGTTGGCTTAACATGGCCGAAATTGAGTTAAATGTACTTATGGGACAATGTCTTAAGAGAAGAATTAGCAATTTGGGGATTATGGAGAAAGAAGTAACAGCGTGGCAGACCCATCGCAATAACAAAACAGCAAAAATAAACTGGCAGTTTACAAATGCGGATGCTCGCATTAAATTAGCTCGGCTTTATCCGACAATTATAGATTGACATGACACTAG
>CAZDBX010000063.1:0-13815 GCA_964503805.1 uncultured Lentimicrobium sp.
TGACAAACTCCTCAGGGCGGCATTGCCCGGAGAAAAAGTTTTTTTTACGCCTGAAGAGGGACATTATAAAATCAGTTGTTCAGATAATCTGGGCCGCAACAGTGACATTTGGATAAAAGTGACATATATATAAGATACGAATGGATTGGACGTAATAACTGGGGCTGGCTTCTGAGATCGTTACCGGATATATTTTTGAATTGAAGATTGAAACGTTCAATCTTAATTTTCCTTAAACTATTTAAAATCAATAGTCTGTAAATCTTGTCCCATGAAAGCAACAGTTAATCTGAGTCAGGGAATTTTAATGCTGCTGTCGTCACTTTTATTTATGAGCTCTTCATGTACTAAAGACGCTGATGATGACACTGATGAGAATCAGATTAATCAAAGACAACCGCGGATTTGCAGGTTGAAGTCATTGGAAACAGAGAATGGACTTGTTCAGGATTCTTCAACTGCTGTGTTTATTTACAATAAAAGCAATTTGCTGGTCTCCATTGGCGGGTCAGCGGAGGGGGACTCCATTACTATAAAATACGATGCAGATGGCAGGGTGAATAAAACAACTTACTATGATACCCAGGGAATTACTTATGAGTTGAATTATAATCGGATCGCTGACAGAGTAATCGTTACGTCAACAAATGTGACAGACAGGCAACTGGTCTATACACTTGATGTTGATGGCAATGTTTCCCGTTTGGAAGTCAAACAGCTGATCAATCAACAGTGGATTGTGCTTACTTATGTCGATTTTGTCTGGCAGCAGGGGAATCTTTCTGCTTTAACTTATTATAATAAAGTTTCCGGTAAGTATGGCTGCCCCGAAAAGAGTTCAGGTATATGGTCTGTTTTTGCAAACTCCATTTTTTATTGCTTCGGAGAAAATGAAACTGACGATTTTAACCGGGAAGGTTTTTATAAAAGTATGGAAAGGAGTTTTACTTATGATAACATGAAGAATCCTTTCAAAGATTTTCAGATTTTCCGCTATTCCGAAGCAGGATTTTATGCCGGTGAAAATAACGTGGTGACTATAAATGAACGTTATTTTGATCCTTCAGGAGAACTGATTGAATCATATGGTGATGAAAGTTCCTTTACTTATAATGCGGATGATTTTCCGGTTGAAATGAATCGGGTGGATACCGGCTGGTCATATAGGGAGTCGTATTTTTACGAATGAACTCCGGGCGTGAAAGTCTTATCTTATTCAAACTAAAGGCCTGAGCGAAAAAACCTGAACTCAGTATTCCGCTCCGAAGTGCGCTTACATTTGCCTATCTTTGCACCCCAAATCAAACAGATTTCAGGCTTATGGCATTAAAATGCGGCATTGTCGGATTGACCAACATCGGAAAAACCACGTTGTTTAACTGTATCTCCAATACCAAAGGGCAGACTTCAAATTTTGCTTACAGTACCAATAAATCAAATCTGGGGCAGATTATTGTTCCGGATGACCGGTTGTATGAAATTGATAAACTGATCAAATCGGCAAGGGTGGTGCCTGTAACTGTTGAAATTGTTGATATTCCTGGTTTAGCTAAGGGCGCCAGCCAGGGCGAAGGGGTCGGGAATAAATTTCTGGCAGATATTCAGCAAACGGATGCGATTATTCATGTGTTGCGCTGCTTCGACGATGAGAATCTGCCTCATGTCGAAGGTTCGGTAAATCCGGTCCGCGACCGGGAGATTGTTGACCTTGAACTGCAAATCAGGGACCTTGACCTGGTTGAACGGAAAATACAGCGCCTTGAAAAAATTGCGAAATCGGGGGATAAAGATGCAAAGCATGGTATAGATGTGCTCACCATGGTAAAAGAACATCTTGAAGGCTTTCAGTCAGTGCGGTCTCTTGAAATAGATGAAAACGACCGTCGTTTTATTGATGATATGTACCTGCTGACGGATAAGCCGGTTATCTATGTTTGTAATGTGGATGATGCATCGGCTGTGAATGGAAACAAATATGTGGATCAGGTAAAGGAAGCGGTAAAAAATGAGGATACCCAGGTGCTGGTGATTGCCGGTGCGCTGGAAGCTGAGATCGCCGAGCTGGAAAGTGTTGAAGACCGCAGCATTTTCCTTGAGGATGCCGGTCTGTCGGAGCCCGGGGTAAATAAGTTGGTCCGTTCTGCCTATGATATATTAACCCTGATGTCATTTTTCACTGCCGGACCCAAAGAGGTTCGAGCGTGGACCATTAAAAAAGGAATGACCGCCCCCCAGGCTGCCGGGGTAATCCACAGCGACCTGGAACGGGGTTTTATCCGCGCCGAAGTAATGAAATACAAGGATTTTATCGAACTGAAATCGGAACATGCCTGCCGCGAAGCCGGTAAACTTTTTGTTGAAGGGAAAAACTACATTGTTGAAGACGGAGATATTATGCACATCCGCTTCAATGTGTAATCCCGCTCAGAAACAGAAGGGATGAAATTTCGTTCCCTTGCTGCTGAATTCAATTGCCGGCAGGGGAAATTTCAGAAATCCGAAGGCTTTAAGGGTTTTATTCAGCAATGGTGATTTCGTCCTTATCCTCGTGAGATCGATATCCGGTGAGATGTAGAATTGTCTGTATCTGTCAAATTCAGGAACCGGTACTTCGTTGTGAAATGCAGGATTAGAGCCCGCTCCTGTCATCCCTTCAGCACCATAGCCAAACGCGATATTCAGCCATCCGGGGAAACGGCTTTCTTTCTTCAGAAAAGAACTGATGTTGGCTGACAGCCAGATGGTCTGCCCGTTGTAGTCTTTAATTGCCCTTTCGGCAAAGGACCTGCCGAGCAGGTCGGGCCTGTATTTCGCATATCCGGTCATGTGGAAGGACCATTTCAACAGCATACGCTGTTCCTTCCAGATTAATTGCTGACTGATAAATGCTGCCGATCCCAGGCTGTTTGCGATCAGATCTCCGGAAGAAGCCCCCCAACCGGCAGAAAAGCCATCCAGGATTTCGATGACAGTCAGGTAAGCAAATCCAAGGCTGCCGCCGTACCATGCGGCTTTCTTATTGTTGGCTCCCGCCCAGCGGAGCGCTTCATATCCGAGTAGCCCTATGTAATACGACGAGGTGGCATGGCCGGCTTTATCCATCTGGAGCCATTCATGGTTATCGTTGATGAAATGAAAGGAGGACTGCGGATGATTTTTATACCACAAATGGTAAAGCCCGGTCATGCTGCCCGCATATGCCAGACCGCCGCCGATCAGCAGTCCGTTTCTGCGGGCCTTGTAAATACTAATGCTATCTGTAGTATCCTGATTGCTATGCTGATGAGCCGGAATCTGTGCAGCGATCATGGCAGGAGCCAGCATGAACAGAAGCAGAAGGGCGTATGTTTCCCGGAGATTAATGTGCATGGAAGTCTTCTGAAATAAAGGGTTGAAGGATTTGCAGCGCTTTGGCCTTTTTAATTTCCAGAAGCTCCTGCGATCTGGCTTCAGCCAGGAAACGCAGGTATGGTTCCGTATTGGAGGGCCTGACATTAAACCACCACTCCCTGAACTCAATCCTGTATCCGTCAAAGTTATAAAAGGCCTGAGGTTCCTCTTCTGAGCAGAAACCTTCACGCAAGGCTTCCATGGCTTCTTCCTTTTTGTCAATATGCAAGTTGATTTCACCGGTACCATAGTACCTTTTGATATTGTGAATCATTTCGGAAAGGGTGATTCCGCGCGCTTTGTACTTTTTAAGTTCACCGAGGATAATCAGGGCCGCAAGGTATGCAGAGTCGGAATAGTAAAAATCCCTGAAGTAATAGTGCCCGGCAAGCTCACCCCCGAACAACCCGTTGATCTCCCTGAGTTTCAGCGCAGCGTAAGCCCTGCCAACCCTCCACATATGCATTTCAAAGCCATTCTCCTCGACAAATTCCGTCACCGATTTGGAAGTGCGGATGTCCTGTATGGCTTTCCCTTTTAAACCCTTGCCTGCAAAATACCCGGAAAGTACCGCAATCATCATATCCGGCTGAATAAACTCCCCCTTTTCATCTACAAACATCACCCTGTCGGCATCCCCGTCGAAGATCATCCCTATGTCGCAGTTGTTTTCTGTAACCAGGCGTTTCAGGTCTTCAACGTTTTCTTCCTCAAGCGGATTGGGCTGATGGTTCGGGAAAGTACCATCGCGTTCTTCAAAAATATACAGGGGCTCATCACCAAATAATTGTCTGGCCAGCAGAGATCCCATCCCGTTGGAGCAATCGATGGCGATCCGCAGGTTCCGGTAATCCTCCTGATAGGTTTTCAGAAAATCCAGGTATTCAGGAATAAAATTAATGCTGCTGTATATTCCCGGAATGGTTTCCGGCCTGATCTCTGCTGTTTCAGCCAGCTCAAGCAGATCTGACAACCCACTGTCAAATCCGACGGGAAGTGCTTCGGCCCTGGAAATTTTTAAACCATTATAATTAGCCGGGTTGTGTGATGCTGTAATCATTACCGAAGCCTGGTAGTTGAATTTTGCAGTCGCCCAGTAAATCATCGGTGTGGTACATTCTCCTGCCACATGCACATCAGCCCCGGCATCGGTAATGCCTTTGCATAAATATTCCAGTATTTCTGGAGACGATGTCCTGACGTCGTGCCCAACCAGCACAGTTTCGGCCTTCAGCAGGGTTGGAAGGAAGAAACCGATTTTGTAGACATCTCCGCCATTGAAATCCCTGTTATATACCCCCCTGATATCGTATGCTTTGAATGCTTTTTTCATAAGTTACAATAAAATGGTCAGCCTGGTGAATCTCAGACTAAATGTAATGACTGTTACCGGTAAATGTTTCTTCTGTTCAGCGCCTGCTGGTATTTCCATGCATTGAGATTATGCTGCTCCAGCGTTCGGGCAAAATTATGATATCCTGAAAAATCTTCCCTGGCACAGAAAAACATATAGTTATGGTTCTCATGGTTGAGTACGGCGTCGATGGAAGCTATCGAAGGCAGGCAGATGGGTCCGGGTGGAAGTCCTTTGTTTTTGTATGTATTGTATGGAGAATCAATCAGTTTATGACTGCTGAGCACCCTGCGGATTTCGAAATCGCCATGGGCAAAGACCAGGGTGGGATCAGCTTCGAGCAGCCAGCCGTTTTTAAGTCTGTTAATATAAACACCTGCCACCCTGGCTTTTTCATCATTTTTATTGGTTTCTTTTTCAACAATTGAAGCGAGGGTAATCACTTCGTGCCGGTTCATGTTGATCGTACTCAGCTTCAGGCTTCGCGACCCTTCCCAGAATGTATCAGATTCGCGTTTCATCCGGTTTATGAATGACCTTGCGCTGGTATTCCAGTATAACTCGTAAGTATTTGGAATGATAATGGTGAACAGGCTGGTTATTGTGACTCCAAGTGAATCAAGATAAGCACTGTCGCTGAACATTTTCATTATTGAAACTGAATCAGCTTCAATTTGCCGGGCTATCCGGCCGGCTAGCTGATCCGGCGTTCGTATATTGTTGAAAATCACTTTAACCGGTGTCTGATTGCCCGATCGCAACAATCTCACCAATTGCAGGTTGCTCATTTCGTCAGTCAGTCTGTAACGCCCAGCCTTCACCGACTGATCGTATTTTTTTAACCTGGCAACCAACTCAAAATTTTTACGGTTGATGATCAGCCCGTGCGTATAAAGTTCCGCTGTTACATCTTTGAAAGTGCTTCCGGTAGGGATGGTAATAAATGCTTCTTTTTCGGATGCAGTATAGACATTGTCTTGAAAAAGAATCATATAGATGAACCAGGAAGCGATAACGGCTAACAGCATCAATAGGAATAATATCCAGAATAGACGTCTTGCGGGCTTTTTGCCGGATCTTTTCATGTTGCTGTAGCGCGGATGGTAGTATTCACTCATGACAGGCAGGGATTTTTATTTCAGAAAAAGCTGATAAAAAAATTCATTCGTCCATTTACCGTTCAGGAGAAGCCAGTCTTTTCTTTCTCCGTTTTTTTTGAAACCAGCTTCGTCAAATAATCTGATGCTTGCAGGATTATCTTCGGAGATGTTGCAATATACCTGATGCAGGTTCAATATATTTCTGCAATAATCCAGAATCAGTGCAAGGGCTTCGGTGGCATATCCTTTACCCCTGAATGCCTTGTCGATCATGATTCCTAAGCCTGCCCTCCGGTGGATTGGTTCATAGTCAAATAAGTCAACAGCGCCGGCCGTATCAGATCCGCTTTCAAGTGGAACAATCATCAGGCGCAGCTGCCTTGAGGTGAAAATGTCGTTACCCGCATTCAAAACATATTGTTCGATGGCAAATCTTGAATAAGGCGCGATGGTATTGCTTACATGCCAGATCTCAGGGTCGTTTTCCCAGCGGTAAAGGATGTCGATGTCAGCTGGTTCAGGGGCCCTGAGCCTTATACTTTTGCCAATCATTTTGCAGGTTGTTTGTTGTGTATCCGATTTGTGTGCAAAGGTGACAGTTTATCCCGGAATCCAGCCTGTCAGTTCACCGCTGAAAACCATTGCTGCAGGGCCTTTTAGCCTGACATTCTCAAAAACGTTTTCATTTTTTTTCAGCCTGACTTCAAGTATGCCTCCGAGGGTTTCAACAATCCAGTTGTTTTTACCGGTCTTCATTGCGGCGACAGCGGCGCATGCAGTAACCCCGGTTCCGCAGGAAAGTGTTTCATCTTCCACGCCTTTTTCATACGTGCGAACTTTAAGCCGGTTATTCTGAATGGAGAGGAAATTGACATTAATCCCTTTAATTTGATAGGCTTCGGAATATCTGATCCGGCGCCCTTCAACAGGCACATTCACCGAGTCAGGATCCCGGGTGATAATAACCAGATGAGGTGTGCCGGTGTGAATTTCTGTTGACTCACCGGTATTGTCAGGGATGCTGATATTGCCCATGCTGATTTCAACCATCCAGTTATAATCTGTCATAGGCTGGAGTGTTCCGCTGTGGCCACCATCCCCGGCTTTAAAAGTGACAGCTGAACCTGACATACCTGAAATAAAACTGAATGCTACCGCACAGCGTGCTCCGTTGCCGCACATTGTGGCCAGGCTGCCGTCCGCATTGAAGTAGATCATTTCAAAATCGAAACCTTCAACGGGTTTGACAATGATCAGCCCATCTGCACCTATACCCATCTGCCGGTGACATAACTGCCTGATTTCATCAGGAGTGGGAAATGTTAACAATTCCCTGCCATCCAGCATGATAAAATCATTGCCGGTGCCATGGAATTTGTAGAATTTTATCATAAGTCACGGCTTTTGACAAAATGTCATACTCATGTCGAAAGGGTCAAAATTAAACAAATTTCGTTAGAAATGAAAGTATAATGCTTATTTCACGGGTACTTCGTCAGAATAATCCGTTATTATGCGACTTAAGTTGCATGTCATTGATATTAAAAGCATTTATTTCCGGATGAAAATTGTTTTACGGGTATATCTGATAATAATTCAGTTTTTTTTATGCATGCGGCCGTTAAACATAGAAAGGGAAGGTTTTAAGTGTCGCACCTGACTTTTAGGTGATTAACACTTTTTAACACCAGTATTTGTAACATTGGTATTCAAATTGCGTTTAAATCAATGCCCGCCATCAGGAAAACAGAGGATGAACATCTGCGGGCATTTAACTAAAACTACTAATCAAAATAAATCAGTTACCGGGTTATGAAAAGAATAGTCGGGAGTTTGTTGATAGCCATGGCCGGCGGAATTATAGCCGTTGCCGCTTACAGTCTGATCAGCAACCGGAAAAGTGAACAGACAACTCAGGAAAATTCACAAAGGGTGCCGGCATACCTGACCAATATGCCAGGTTCTGTCGCACCTATGGTTTTGCCTGATTTTACAGCTGCTGCCAGTAATACAGTGCATGCAGTAGTGCACATTAAAACTGAATATCTGCGCAAAAGCAGCGTATATGATTATTTCTTCGATTTCAGGGATTTTTTCGGCGAAAGATCTCCCAGGGGCGGATCTTCTCCGATCATTGCCACCGGATCGGGTGTCATCATCTCGCCGGATGGTTATATTGTCACCAATAACCATGTGGTTACCGAATCGAACAAGGTGGAAGTTACCCTGAACGACAAACGCACGTTTGAGGCCAGGATAATCGGGAGCGATCCTTCAACAGATCTGGCCGTAATCAAAATTGATGCAAAGGATCTTCCTTATGTAATTTACGGTAATTCAGATCAGTTACAGGTAGGAGAGTGGGTGCTGGCAGTCGGAAATCCTTTTAATCTTACCTCTACGGTGACTGCGGGCATTGTAAGTGCCAAAGCCCGTAATATCAATATCTTAGGTTCTCCTGACGGTGCTGCCATTGAGTCCTTTATACAGACCGATGCTGCCGTAAACAGAGGGAACAGCGGAGGCGCACTGGTTAATACCCGCGGGGAGCTGGTAGGAATCAATGCAGCCATTGCTTCAGGAACAGGATATTATGCCGGATACTCATTCGCGATTCCCGTAAATATTGTGCGAAAAGTAGTGGAAGACCTAAGGGAGTTCGGGACCATTCAACGTGGATTTCTTGGCGTCAGTATCCGTGAACTGGACAGCAGGCTGGCTGAAGAGCAGGGCATTTCTGAAATCCGTGGCGTATATGTTGCTGAAGTGACTGACAATGGAGCTGCACGCGATGCAGGGCTGAGATCAGGAGATATAATTGTGAATATTGAGGGAGTTGCAGTAAATTCAACTTCGGAGTTACTTGAAATTGTCGGTCAGCACCGGCCGGGTGACAAGGTAAATGTTGCAGTCAGGCGCAATAATAAAGATCTGGCGTTCAACGTTACTTTAAAGAACAGGGATGGAAATACCAATGCCGTCAAACGTGAAGAGGTTGATGTCAATGCATTGCTGGGAGCTACTTTCGAACCAGTAAGCAAAGAGATCAGATCAGAACTTGGTATTGAAGGCGGCCTTCAGGTAACTTCGCTCAGGGATGGAAAACTGCGCAATGCCGGCATCAGGCAGGGCTATATTATCACTCAGGTTGACGGGAAAGCGGTGAACAGCCGGGCTGATCTGGCCCGGGCACTCGAAGGTAAACAGGGCGGTGTCTTGCTCGAGGGAATCTATCCGAACAGAACCAGGGCTTACTACGGATTTGGGATGTAGTAACTTGCAGATAAAAAGTTCGTTGGATAAGGGATGTGTAGCTTACGCATCCCTTCAGGTGCATGTAACCGGACTCCACGCTTCCGGATTCAGATTGAACTTAAAGTTGACAGAATTGTTAATAATCAGAATGGTCAGGTCTTATCCTGCATTCAAAACAAACCTCCGCTATGAGACAACTAAAAATAACCAAGTCTATAACCAACCGCGAAACTGCATCGCTTGACAAATATCTGCAGGATATTGGCAAAGAAGAACTGATCAGCGCTGAGGAGGAAGTCCAGCTTGCCCAGCGGATACGACAGGGCGATCAGCAGGCATTGGAAAAACTCTGCAAGGCCAACCTTCGTTTCGTGGTTTCAGTCGCCAAACAATATCAGAACCAGGGATTAAGTCTTCCCGACCTGATCAATGAGGGCAATCTCGGATTGATAAAAGCGGCTCAGCGTTTTGATGAAACACGTGGATTCAAATTTATCTCTTATGCCGTGTGGTGGATACGTCAGAGCATTCTTCAGGCACTGGCTGAGCAGTCGCGCATTGTGCGTCTGCCACTAAACCAGGTGGGGTCATTGAATAAAATCAAGAAAGAGTCCTCCCGTCTCGAGCAGAAGTTTGAACGTCCGCCATCACCCGATGAACTGGCAGCAGCGCTCGAAATTCCCGAGTACAAGATAGATGCAGCGCTCAAAATCTCGACCAGATATATTTCGATGGATGCACCCCTTACTGAGGATGAAGATATGAAATTCATCGATATCTTTGTGGATGAAGATACCCCCGTCACCGATGCCGGACTGATGCGCGAATCGCTGGCCAGGGAAATTCAGCGTTCGCTGGCAACCCTCACAGAAAAAGAACGGGATGTTGTTAATCTCTATTATGGAATCGGTATGAACCATGGACTCACACTCGAGGAAATAGGTGCCAAATTCGATCTGACCCGTGAACGTGTCAGGCAGATAAAAGAAAAAGCCATCAGGAGGTTAAAACACACCTCAAGAAGTAAATTGCTGAAGTCTTACCTGGGACAGTAGCCGGTATTTAACATCTTTTGAGGCTATCAGCATTCATACTGGTAGCCTTTTTCATTTTTTTCAAATTATAGTCCGAAATCCGTATTACCTTTTTACTGATTTTGGATTAAGGGATAGTGAAAATGTATACCCGGGAATTTATGGAATTCAGGCGTGAACCTACTGTGATTGACATGGAAAAGGAAGACAGGTCGATAAGAATACTGATAGCTGAAGATAATCTGCTAAATCAGAGGATAATAGAGATTCTTATAAAAAGAATGGGATGGAATTATACCCTGGTCGGAGATGGTCTGGAAGCAGTAAATGAATGCCTCAACGGAGAATATGATGTGATACTGATGGATATAGATATGCCCCAGATGAATGGCTGGGAAGCAACCATAGAACTGCGAAGGAAAAAAGTTGAAATACCCATAATAGCATTAACAGCATACTCGGAGGAGTCGTTCCGCAAAAAAAGCTTTGAAGTTGGCATGGATAAGTTTCTTTCCAAACCATACGATAAAGATGAGATTTATGATGCAATTCTAAACAGTTTAAAGGCGGGCAAGTGATCATAAACGGTATTCCCGGTCTTTTCAAAAAACTTAAAAAACTTTTCATAATTTCTTAACAGGTCCTCGCTTTTTAGCCGGAGGTTTGTATTTTTGCTGCCTGACATTCAGAAGTCAGGATGATCTCTGATACGCTGAATGACGGGGTCTCGGGAAAACGGTAATTTCCTGTTCAGGCAGTTACTGACAACCGTAATGATGTGTAATCCGATCTTCTGTATTGATAGATCCGCCCGTCCTCTCTTAAATACACTTTTTTCCGGTTGTTTACCGGAATTAATAATGATTTTAAAAAACAAGAAATAGAATGCCATCAACAAAGTATGTTTTTGTAACCGGAGGTGTGGCCTCATCGCTGGGAAAGGGGATTATTTCAGCTTCGCTGGCCAAGTTGCTGCAGGCAAGGGGTTTCAGTGTAACGATCCAGAAACTGGATCCTTATATAAATATTGATCCTGGCACATTGAATCCTTATGAACATGGAGAATGTTTTGTGACAGAGGACGGCGCTGAAACGGATCTTGATCTTGGTCACTACGAGCGTTATCTGAATGTGCCGACATCGCAGGCCAATAATGTTACAACGGGACGCATTTATCAGTCGGTGATTGATAAGGAGCGACATGGCGACTACCTTGGCGAAACAGTTCAGGTTATTCCTCACATTACCGATGAAATAAAAAGAAGAATCAAGCTACTTGGAAATGAAGGGAAATACGATTTCGTGATCACGGAGATCGGCGGAACCGTTGGTGACATCGAATCCCTGCCATACATTGAATCCGTCCGTCAGATGCGCTGGGAGATCGGTACGGATTGCCTGGTGATTCATCTTACGCTGGTTCCTTATCTTGCTGCCGCAGGGGAGTTGAAGACCAAGCCCACCCAGCATTCTGTAAAAGCGTTGCTTGAACAGGGGGTGCAGCCTGATATCATCGTATGTCGTACCGAAAAGCATCTCAATGAAGGGATGCGCAACAAGATTGCCCTCTTTTGCAATGTGGACCCTACGGCTGTGATAGAATCCATTGATGCCGAATCAATTTACGATGTGCCGTTGCTGATGCGTGACGAAAAACTTGATGTAGAGGTGCTTGAGAAAATGCGTATGCCAGCCAGCCATTTGCCGGACCTCAGAAAGTGGGAGGAATTCCTCTACAAACTTAAACATCCGAAAAACCAGGTTACCATTGGTTTGATCGGCAAGTACGTGGAGTTGAAGGATGCCTACAAGTCAATCAACGAAGCATTTGTGCATGCCGGTGCGGTGAATGAATGTAAGGTTATGGTCAGGCCAATCCATTCTGAAGGCATAACCCCTGAAACGGTAGCTGCCTCACTTGGAGAACTTGATGGAATTCTGGTTGCACCCGGATTCGGAAACCGCGGCATTGAAGGAAAGATTGAATCCATACGCTTTGCCAGGGAAAATAAAGTGCCTTTTCTAGGTATTTGTCTGGGAATGCAGTGTGCCGTGATAGAATTCGGACGCAATGTGCTTGGTTTAAACGGTGCAAATTCAACAGAGATGGACCCTGATACCAAACACCCTGTGATTGATATTATGGAGGCTCAGAAAAATATCTGTAATAAGGGCGGAACGATGAGGCTGGGAGCATACCCCTGCACCATAGCCGACGGTACAAAGGCCATGGCTGTTTACGGGAAGGCAGAAATAACCGAAAGACACCGTCACAGGTATGAATTCAACAACCTTTACCTGGATCAATACCGGAACGCGGGGATGCTTACATCAGGGATAAACCGTAAGGATGATCTGGTTGAGATTATCGAGTTGCCGGAACATCCCTGGTTTGTGGGGATACAGTTTCATCCTGAATACCGCAGTACTGTCGCCAGTCCTCACCCTTTGTTTGTTAATTTTGTGAAAGCAGCACTGGATTTCAGTCTTCGCAAATAAAGGTCATTATCCGCAGGGCATTGCAAATGCCGGTAATCTGGCCGAAAAATTTGCTCCGGAATCATCAGAATATTTTATTTTGGTGCTTTTCCCTGCTTTTCATTAATTTTGCCTCCTTCTTTTCATTTACTTTATCTTATCTTCATGAACAAGAATTCTATCATTGGCCTGCTTCTGATCTTCGCCATTATGATTGGTTACACTGTGATGATGTCGCCATCAAAAGAGGAATTGGAAGCCAGGAAGCGTACCCAGGATTCCATTGCTGCGATTCAAAGGGCAGTTTCTGATTCAATCCGTGTTCAGCAGACTCAGCGTGAAGAGCTGAAGAATTCCGTTGCAGAAATGCCATCTCCTTCAAAGGATATTGATTCCGGAGCGCTGATCACAGCCAGGAACTCGGTATTCGGGCCATTTGCAGTTTCCGCTTCAGGAGTTGATAAGGATTTTATTATTGAAACCGACCTGCTTAAACTTACCGTAAGTAATAAAGGCGGTCGAATCAGTAAGGTTGAATTAAAAGAGTATAAAACTTTTGATGGTAAGCCGGCAATTCTTTATGTGCCGGATTCATCTATGTTCGAACTGGCTTTTTTCACGGATGTAAGGCCGATTACAACCGGTAACCTTTACTTTCTGCCTTCTTGGACCGATCAGAGATTTGAAGGGCAGGATGAATTGAGAATAAGTGGTGATGACTCCCTACATTTTGCCATGAGGCTGTTTGCCGGAAGTTCCGACAGCATTGCATTGCCCGATAGCTATATTGAATACTTGTACACAGTAAAAGGCAACAATTATATGGTTGACTTTGAGGTGAATTTTGTCAATATGGAGGGGGTCATTGCACCCAATACAAAAGAACTGAATATCAACTGGAATGCACGTTTGCTGAGGCAGGAGAAGAATCTCGAAAATGAGAAACTTAATACCACTATACATTTCATGCATTCTGACGGTGAAGTGGACTACCTGAGCGAAAGAAAGGATGACAGTAAAAACATCAACACCCGCGTGAAATGGGTTTCCTTTAAGCAGCAGTTTTTCTCTGCTTCCCTGATCGCCGGAGAACTGTTTCAGAATGCCGAATTGTCGAAAGTGCGGGAACCCGAAAAAGAGATGAAGTACCTTGAACAGATGCAGGCAGTTCTTTCTCTCCCATTCAATCCCATGGTCGATAAAA
>CAZDBX010000064.1:0-12090 GCA_964503805.1 uncultured Lentimicrobium sp.
GGTCCATCGTAGACATTCAGCACATCCACCCCTTCGGTTAGGTTAAACTTTTCGAAGGATAATGAAAGATTGGTCACAGAATCGGAGGGTGCGATCAGCCAGCCACAGTTCAGCCCCGGGGTGTAATTATCAACAGGACCGCTGCCGTCTTCAATGGTTCCGTTGTGCCGGTTAAGGGTTTTAACACCGCTGCAATAGTAAGGGTAATTGCCGGCGGGATAAAAGTTTACAATCGCGCCCTGTCCGTAGGAAAAACTATTTCCGCCCGGATTCAGGTTGTTGAGGTAAAAATAACCATTGTACGAGCCGCTCCATCCCCAGTTAAAATGAAAATAATCGGTTCCCTGATAACCATCGAGGTTGAAGGCGTGTCCTCCGGATCCAAAACCACTGTAATACATGGGCCAGCCATTGTCAAGATTCTGAATCATCAGATCGGCCCAACCGGCTTGTGTATAATTCTCCTTTTGCCTGAAAGACAACTGGCCCGAGAAACCAAAATAGTTCCGGAGCGCGCTGGCAGCATCGAAACTGTATGCTCCCGAACCGTCCGGCGCATACATCATATCTACCGCCACACCGCAATGATACTGAATCTCAGCCATTTCATAGTTCGATTCAGGCCCGATTTCGTTGCGCATCTGATCGTAATCATAATCGGCCTGACCGAAATCAACAAACAAATATCCGTAATCGGAATAATAACCGTGTGAACCTGTTCCCTGAAGCGGATAGCGCCAGTAATAAATAACCTGAGCCATGGCGGTAGCCACGCAGCCGGCGTAAACATGACCGCCGGGCCCTGCATCATCCTCGGGACACAAGGCATTGTATCGCGAGCCCTGGTCCCAGGTTGAAGGCAGCAGGGGCTCCACCGATCTCAGGTCGCGCTGTGTAGTTTCCCCGGGATTATAGTTTATCAGAGATTCCCATGATGCGCTGATTTCAGGCGTAGCAGTTAAATTGCGGTCCATGATGTCGCTGAGCTGCAGTTCATAGCCTGCCAGCCAGGCAGCCAATGCAGGGGGCTGATTGCTAAGCGTAAATATTCCATCAAAAGAATAACCTAAAACAGGGATCGCTGCATCTGTGGCAGCAATCAACACATATCCCCCGTTTTCGAAATTAAAGGCGTACATCAATGTGCGCTCAGTCCCAATATTTATAGCCGGTAATGCCTGCAGTGATTCCGGGGCAACCCCATGAGCGTCAGGCATTCTGCTGTGTAAAAACGCGGTTGCCACCCGGCGTGCCGTGTTTTCATCCACATTTCCTGCAAAAGAAGTGGCAAAAACAAACGCCAGACTCAATAATAAAGTAAATCTTCTTTTCATATAAGTTTTGTTGAGTTTCCAAAATTAATTAAAAAGCAAGGCGGTGCATAAAAATAAAGGAAGTTTTACATCTGCAAAACTTCCTTTTAATGGATAGATAGAAAAGATCTGCCTATTCGAGAATCAGTTTACGGGTGATGCGACCTGCCTCATTCTGCAAGGTCAGCATGTACACTCCTGAATTCAAATGGTTCAGCTGTAGCACCTTATGAACAAATCCAGCCATAAATTTCTGATCTTCGCGATAAACTACCCTGCCGGTAAGGTCAGAAACAATAAATCCGGTTTGCTGTGATTCGGCCAGACTGAAACGGATTTCTGCATAGCCTTTGGCCGGATTGGGGTAGATGGACAGTTCAGAAACAATATCGTTCTGAGCAGTTCCAACATTGGCAATGTAATACTCTGCCTCAAAACCCTGATTGTTATTGAATCCGTTGGAGGTAAAAAGCAGCAGCATTTTCCCTGTTGGTGAAACAAGCGGCTCAGGCACCACTGAACCGGTGTAATTGGCCAGCAGCTGATTGGTCGGGATTGCATAAACTTTCAGAAAGTCCTTGTCATTTTCCAGATCGAAGGCAGTAAATGCAAGGGTAAGCTGGTCGGCATAGGGACCCGGATCAATTTTCCATTTACACATGGAATTGTGGTTGTACCGGTGGCCGCCACTGCCATCGTTAAAGGATCCGAAGGGCTCCGACAAAGTGATAGTTCCTCCGCAGAAAGAAGGATAAACCGAAGAAAACTCAGCGGTAAATCCATGGGCCGTATTGTTTCCGTCAGTCAGAAATTCGACAAACAGCCTGTTCCCCGATGAAGTAAGGTTCGAAATCGCAGCATTCCGGTCGTAGGATGCCAGCAGCGCGGCTCCGGCATTATCGCCATCGTAGATATTTACAACATCACCCTCGGCAAGTTCAAACTTTGTAAAGTTCAGTGTAATTGAAGTCACGGAATCTTCCGGTGCGATCAACCAGGAACAGGCCTGATTTGACAGGTAATTTGCCAGGGGGCCGCTGCGGTCTTCGAATATCCCCATCGGGGAAGTAATCACATGGTTATCGCAGTTATACGGGTAATTGGCCGGATTGGGGAAAAAATTCCTGACCATGGCCTGAGCGCCGCTATATCCGCCAACATCGGTAAGGGTATAGAAACCGTTTCCGCTTCCGCTCCATCCGAAATTAAAATGAAACAATTTCCCGGTTCCGGTTGTCTGATAACCGTCAAGCACAAACGCGTGACCGCCTTCCGAGCTCTGGCCGGAATAGTATAGCGGTTTCAGCTCATCGAGGCTTGTAACGATCATGTTTTCCCATGCCGAGGTGGCATAATTATTTTTTCTTACGTGCTGGGCTGTGGAAGAGTACCCGAAATAAGAACGGATGGCGTAAGGCACATCTTCGCTGTAAGCACCGGAGCCATCGGGTCCGTACATCATCCTTACGCTTACACCACAATGGAACTGCAACTCGGCGATGGCATTTACAGCCCTGCCGCTTCCCGATGTAATGGAGTTCAGCATGGCATCCCAGTCGTAGTAAGTCTGTCCGAAGTTCGCGCTTATGTTTCCGTAGGAACCATAATTATAGGAATAACTTCCCGTGCCGTGCTCTGGATAACGATAATAGGCCATGATCATCGACATGGCGGTAGCCACGCAACCGGCATACACATGTCCGCCTGAACCGCCTGCATCCACAGGGCAATAAGCATTGTACGGAAAATCCTGATTCCAGGTCATCGGCAGCAAGGGTTCCATATCCCTGTCGCCCCCGGGAATATACCGGGCATTTATCATGGACTGATAATAGTCCCAGGATGATTTAATATCGTTACTCTGGGAAACCCTGTTACTCCTGATAAAGCTGATCTGATCATCAAATTCAGCAAGGAAGCTGCTGTAGTGCGGTGCCAGTTCCCCGGCGGGAAATGTACCCTGATCATTGTATCCTATCACCGGAGTATAAGCATCTTCTCCGGATATAATGATAAAACCACCGGTACTCAGATTAAACACATAGTAAACGGGTAAACCGTTCACTTCACGGGTTGTAACCGGAATCAGCTCAATCTCGTTCAGGTTAATGCTCACGCCATCCTGCACAAGCTGCTCATAACAGAAATTCCGGGCAACAAGGGCGGCGGTCTGCGGGGTGACCACATCAGCCATCGTCCGGCTCAATGTAACGGTCAGCAACAAAAAGAGAAACAGTAATTTAGACTTCATCGTCAGTAAAATATTGATTTGAATGCCGCCAAAAGTATAAAAAAATGCCCCTGCATTAATTTAATACAGGGGCATTTAGAATGAATCTAAATAACCTTACCGGATGATGATGCGCTGGTTCTGCTGCTGAAGTCCGTCGGAGAGGCTGACCAGATAAATTCCGGCAGGCAGGTGGGAGAGGTCGATGGTTTTCAGTAAACCAGCATTGTTGCCACTGACCTTTTCGGCATAAACTACATTACCAAGCAGTGATGTCACCCTGATGCTGACTTCGGCACCGGTGAGTTTCGATGAACTCAGTGTAAACAATCCGTCTGAGGGATTGGGGTATACCCTGAGTGAGGATGATGGCCGGCTGGCAGGTTTTACCGGGGTGGTATTGGTGATGCTGATATTGTCAATAAATACATTATCGCCTTCTCCCTGGGTTTTATCCGAGAAACGGGTAGCGCTCTGCAATACAACATCAAATACCTGCCCTGCATAGGCTGACAAATCAAATATCAGGGTTCTCCATTCATCGGCGGCTGCCGTTGTGGGATTGAAATCCGTATTGCCATCCAGATCGGCTACCTGTTCACCTTTTACTACAACCCTGAACCAGGAGAATTTCGGGCCCAGGCTGTAGGTCTGCCTGAGGTCGAGCTGCAGGGCCACATTGCCCATGCCGGTAGCATCCACACCACAAATGTAAGCTTTACCATGGAAGGCGAGATTGCTTTCCCAAGCCTGGGTGGCCGTTCCGGATGTCGGGCTTCCCGACCATCCGGTCGGAACCGGATCACCGTGGAAGTGGATGCCAAAATTACTCTGGTTGGCAGAGCGAACATCGATCTTTGACTGGGACTTAATGGTATCCCAAACCATAAATACTCCGGAGGTTCCATCTTCCATATCAACACTGAATGTCGGGATGGCTCCGTTGACAAAAATCAGGTTTTCATAATTCATCGAGGCAGAGCCATGCAGATTTGCAGCAGTTAAGCTGACTGTGTAGGCGCCCGGCATCGAGAAGCTAAGCTGAGGATTTTGCGAAGCACTGCTTGTCCCATTCACAAATTCGTATGTTTCCGGAGTAATTGTCCACTCCCAGGCATTCGGGTTGTACAATGAACTGTCGCTCAGTGTAATTTCCTCAAAAATACAGGGCATAGAGTCGGAAATACCAATAAATACATAAGGAGACGGGGTATTGGTGGCAGTAATATAGTCTTCGAGCAGCAGCGTGCTTGTGCCAAAGGCATTGGTTACTGTAAGGGTCACATCATAAACGCCGGGAGAATTGAATTTGATATTTGAGGGGTGCTGCTGTGTTGAGGAAGCCGGCGTTCCGCCCTGGAATGTCCATTGCCAGGTGGAGGGCACTCCGGTTGAAAGATCGGTGAAATCAACACCTCCGCCGGGAAGAATGGTAGTTACCGGAGTGCTGAAGTTTGCCGTTGGTTCATAAGGTGTATTTGCCGCAGCGCGGAAGGCATTAATCCTGCCTGTACCTAGCTGACCGGTATAATCGGGATTGGCGGCATAAACGTCATCGGATGTATTTTTCATGATGGTTTCAACCTGTGCGGGGGTCAATGCGGGATTGATTGAAAGAATCAATCCGGCAAGTCCGGCTGCAACGGGAGTTGACATGGATGTTCCGGCCATCAGGTCGTAGTTGCCATAAGTACTGGTGTTGTAGGTAGTACTCATCAACCCGCTAGGGCCCGGGCTGGCATACCCTCCCGGAGCGCACAAGTCAACGGTAGTTCCATAATTCGAAAAATCCGTCTTTACATCATCGCTGTTGGTCGAGGCAATGGAGATCACATTATTGTATCCTGAAGGATAATGTGCGGTTGAAACATTGTCGTTTCCGGCTGAAGCCAGCAAAACAATACCCATATTGTAAATGGAATTGATCAGGTTCTGATTGGTGGCTGAATAGCCGGGCCCACCCCACGACATGCTGATTACATCGGCCCCGTTGTTGGCGGCCCACTGTATGCCCGGATAACCATATATTCCGTTGGCATTGGTATTGTTGGCTGCTTTTACTGCAATGATGCTGACATTGTAACCGATGGAAGCCACACCAATTCCATTGTCAGAAATTGCTGCCGTAAGACCGGCACAGTGCGTACCGTGCGACCAGTCAAAAGGATCTCCCGAAGCAGGCGGATTGGCATTATTGGTATTGTAATACGTATCACGCTGAAGGACAATTTTATCTGCAAGGTCCGGATGATCAACCCAAACGGCATTGTCGACAATGGCAACTTTGATATCGGCAGAACCTTTGGAAATGTCCCAGGCCCGTTCAGCCTGAATTACATCCAGGTGCCAGTTCCAGTTGTTGGGACCGTTGTAGAGATTGTAAAGCGAATCATTGGGCACATAATGTATATAATCCATTGGTACTTTCTCGACATATTCAAGGTCCTGCTCTATGCCAAGCCTTTGAATCACTTCATTGATCTTATCGAAGTCTTCAATTTCCAGCATGAAAGTTCTGAGCAGTTTATGATCATTGTTCAGGTAAAAAGGACGGGTCATTTCCTTTAACCTGTACTGTGACTGCAGCGCAGCAACAAAAGGTATCTGGTTGATATCAACAGAATTGTCACTTCTGACTGCGATATTCAGGTTAATATCATCTTTAAACTTGAAATAAATCCGTCCGTCCTGATAATCCTTGTCGAAGGTTTGACCAAAAAGATTCATTCCGGCAAAAAGTACCAGAGCAAAAAGCATCAGCACGCTTTTAGCGGCAAAAGAGGCAGTGTAGGGTTTTGTTTTCATAAACAGAAAATGGGTTATTGATTGCATTTTGGAATATCAGGATTTAAACGGCATGGTGGCCGTACTGAATCATCCCTGCATTAAACCATTAAGTCACAGGTTTTGTTTCGGCATGGCAGACCGGTATTTAAGGTTATTGTCCTGAGCCACACCCGGTTCAGATCCGCAGGCCAAAAATAGAAAAAAACTCCGTTCCGCTGACAGATTTCTGCGAAAATAATGCAATTGCTCAGCTTTTTATAACTCAAGAGAAGGTCATTACTGTAAAAAACGGAGGCTGCCTGTTCCGGCGGTTGCAATCAACCTAAATTTATACCTTTGCACGAGATCCAGAATTAAGTCAAGAAAGGGAAATAATCATGCCGGAGACCAATAAATTACTGATTATCAATATAAAATCCCTGGCGGGGATTGACAACGGCGAAGTGCTTTTCAAAGCCGGAAAAGAAATGTCGGTTTTCGAAAGGCTGGAGGATGCCTGGCTTCTGACCGAAGGAAGCATTATCAGGGATTTCGGACAGATGTCCCAACTCGATCAAATACTTTACGAAGAGCCGGGGGTACGAATTATTGATGCCAGGGGCCGGATGGTATTTCCGTCGTTCTGCGATTCGCATACCCACCTGGTCTATGCCGGCAGCCGCGAGATTGAATATGTGGATAAAATCAGGGGCCTTTCTTACGAAGAAATTGCCAAAAGGGGTGGTGGTATCCTCAATTCCGCCAAACGGCTGCACGAAGCATCAGAAGAAGAGCTGACGGAACAGGCGCTTGAACGCCTGAATGAGATTATTTCATATGGAACCGGCGCCGTGGAAATCAAGAGCGGATATGGGCTGAATACCGCCGATGAACTTAAAATGCTGCGGGTAATCCAACGCCTGAGGATGCTCAGCCCGCTCACCATCAAATCAACTTTCCTCGGGGCGCATGCAGTACCTGCGGAATATAGAGGCAAGCAGGGCGAATATGTCGATCTGATCATAAACGAAATGATTCCCCAGGTGTCTGCGGCCAATCTGGCTGATTACATAGATGTATTCTGCGACAGGGGATTCTTCACCCCCGACGAGACCGAACGCATCCTGATGGCCGGTATAAAATACGGGCTTCGTCCGAAAATCCATGCCAATGAACTTGATTATTCAGGTGGCATACAGGTAGGTGTAAAATACGATGCGCTTTCTGTTGATCACCTTGAATTTACCGGTGATGAAGAAATTGCGGCCCTGATGGATTCGGAAACCATGCTCACCCTGCTTCCGGGTGCCGCATTCTTTTTAAATATGGTACATGCACCGGCCCGAAAAATGATTGAAGCCGGGCTTCCCATTGCACTGGCGAGTGATTTCAATCCCGGCTCCTCCCCTTCCGGCAATATGCAGCTGATTCTTTCCATGGGATGCATCATGTTCCGGATGACCCCCGAAGAATCATTCAATGCCTGCACCATCAACGGCGCTTATGCCATGGGGATCAGCGACCAGTACGGCAGCATTGCCAGAGGAAAAAAGGCCAACTTTTATATTACCAAACCCATACCGACCATTGAATTTATGCCTTATGCCTACGGCAGCAACAAGGCAGAAACCACGGTGCTGAACGGGGAAATCATCAATCAGTGATATTCCATTCTGCATCAGCCTGCGGCCAACCGATGAATCCGGTTATCCGGCAGCGCAAATGAACTGATTATCTGAAAGTAAAAAATAACCAATAGCTAAAATTCAACTCAATGAAACAGATTATCGAATGCGTGCCAAATTTCAGCGAGGGGCGCGACATGGCTGTGATACAGCAAATCACCGATCAGATCAAAACCGTGGAAGGCGTCAGGTTACTGGATGTTGATCCCGGCGCGGCTACCAACCGTACGGTAGTCACCATAGCCGGAGAGCCGGAGCAGGTGATTGAAGCTGCATTCAGGGCGGTAAAGAAGGCGATGGAGGTGATTGATATGAGCAAACACTCGGGTGCTCATCCGCGGTTCGGAGCCACCGACGTGTGTCCGCTGGTGCCCATTGCCAATATCACAATGGAAGAAACGGTGAAATACGCCCACCTGTTGGGTGAACGCATCGGTAAAGAACTTGGGATTCCTGTATATTGTTATGAAGAAGCGGCCAGGATTCCCGAACGCCGCAACCTTGCTTTTTGCCGTTCAGGCGAATATGAAGGGCTTTCACAAAAGCTCAATGACCCGGCATCAAAGCCTGATTTCGGCCCGGCAGAGTTCCTGCCCAAAACCGGCGCCATCGCGGTTGGGGCGCGCGACTTCCTGGTGGCCTACAATGTAAACCTCAATACCACCTCAACAAGACGCGCCAATGCCGTAGCTTTCGATATCCGTGAGAAAGGACGCCCCATGCGCGAAGGGAACCCGGTAACCGGAAAAATCGTCAAGGATGAGAAAGGCAACCCGGTAAATATCCCGGGCTCGCTCAAGGCCTGCAAAGCCATCGGCTGGTTTATAGAGGAATACGGGATCGCCCAGGTTTCGATCAACCTCACCAACATCAGCATTACCCCGGTGCATGTTGCTTTTGAAGAAGCCTGTAAAAAAGCGCAGGAACGCGGAATGCGTGTCACCGGATCCGAAATTGTCGGGCTGGCGCCGCTAAAGGTTTTCACCGATGCCGGCAAATACTTCCTAAAAAAACAAAACCGCTCGGTTGGCGTTTCAGAGGCCGAACTGATCAGGATTGCCGTAAAATCCATGGGCCTTGACGACCTCAAACCGTTCAATCCGGAAGAAAAAATCATTGAGTACGTGCTTCAGGAAAAATCCGGCAGATTGCTGATGGATATGACCTGCGCTGCTTTTGCCGATGAAACCGCTTCCGAATCACCCGCACCCGGCGGAGGATCAATCGCTGCATACATGGGAGCCCTGGGTGTTTCACTCGGCACCATGGTCGCCAACCTCTCCTCGCACAAACCAGGCTGGGACGACCGCTGGGAAGAATTTTCAGACTGGGCCGAAAAAGGACAGGTACTGAAAGATGAGCTGATCAGGCTTGTAGATGAGGACACCAACGCTTTTAACAGGATTATGGATGCCTTCGGACTGCCCAAAGGAAGCGAACAGGAAAAAGCAGCCCGGACTGAAGCCATTCAGGAGGCAACCCGTTATGCCATTGAAATTCCTTTCAGGGTGATGAAGAAATCCTTTGAAACCATGGAAATCCTCAAAACCATGGCAGAAACCGGAAACCCGAATTCAGTATCCGATGCCGGGGTGGGCGCCCTGGCAGCGCGTTCAGCCGTAATGGGTGCATTTCTGAATGTAAAAATCAATGCTGCCGGACTGAATGATAAAGCATTTGTTGCTTCCGTGATTGCAGAAGGCACTGAAATTGAACGCAACGCAAAGCTGATGGAAGAACAGATCCTGGAAATTGTCAATCATAAAATTAACGCCTGAGAAAAACAATAACCTGCTGCACCCGTTCAGGTGCGGCGGGTTATTCAATTTTCCAACACCATGAACCACGAACTTTTTACCATCGCAGTCCTTTACTTCACCTCCTTCTTTGCCATCATCAATCCGCTGGGTGTGATGCCGGTTTTTATGACCATGACGGCCGACCTGACGGATAAACAAAGAAGGAAAACTGCCCTCAAGGCGGTATTCACTGCATTTATCACCTTGCTGCTTTTTGCTTTCAGCGGACAGCTGATGTTCAGGTTTTTTGGCATATCGGTTGACGGGTTCAGGGTTGTCGGCGGGATCATCTTTTTCATCATGGGCTTCGACCTGTTGCAGGCCAGAATCAGCAAGATAAAAATGGATGAGGAAATGGTTAAAAAATATGTGGATGACATCTCCGTTACACCGTTGGGAATCCCCATCATTGCGGGGCCCGGGGCAATTACGAACTCTATTGTTCTGATGGAAGACAGCGCCCAATTGTCGCTCAAGATTATCCTTATCCTCACCATTATTATCACCCTTGGCCTGACCTACGTCGTATTGCTGGGCGCCGGGAAAATCGGCAGGCTGCTGGGTGAAACCGGGAACAAAATCACCATGAAACTGATGGGACTGATTATGATGGTAATTGCGGTGGAGTTTTTCTTCGCTGGTCTCAAACCAATTCTCCAATCAATTTTCCAGATTAACCCTGCACTTTAGTACAAATTAAGTGAACCGGTTTAAATTTAACGCTTTATGATCAACCTTCTTCGGAAAAGCAGCGGGGCACAATTGAACTCATATCGCCCGTTAAACTGAACACCCGAATACCAGAACACCAGAACACTTGAACACCAGAACACCCGAACACCAGAACACTTGAACACCAGAACACCCGAACACCCGAACACCCGAACACTTGAACACTCCCTACCACATATCCTTTAACCGGTTTAACCTTCGGGAGGGGCAATTTGACCATGCCAGCAGTCTGCATGGAATCATGCACACATACAGGGTGATGAGCCATGTGATACTTTTGGGGATGCGGACCGGAGCCCTGGCCGAAGCCAGGAATGCATTCTTCGCGGCATACATCCATGATATGTCCCGCAAACATGACGGATATTGTACGCAACATGGCCCGGATGCCGCCAATTATAAATTGCCTGAGTACATCAGCCTTTTTGCTGAAAACGGTGCATCAGCTGCCGACATCCTCACAATAGGGAAGGCAGTGACTTACCATTCGCTTGGCAGGGAGCTCAGCAAAAACGATCCCGACTGGCTGACAGTGGCACTGCTGAAGGATGCCGACGCCCTTGACCGCATCCGGCTTGGAGAAAACGACCTCGACCCGGCATACCTGCGTATTCCTGAAACCCACCTGATGATTGAACATGCAAGATCACTCTATTTTCTGACGTTCAATAACCCGGTTGAAGACTTTGAAACCATTCTTGAAATGGCCATCAGCCTTCAGGAAGGAAGCGAAAAAAACTGAATTGTCTTAAATAATCTGAAAATACCGCTTAATTTTTAACACTTTGATTTCTATGCCGATTTTAACTTTTTCAGGTTAAATGCCTTTACCAGGTTATTAAAAACCTGACTGCAGATAACCGGAATTCAATCTTTTCAGAAACTTCGCTGATACTGTTAATTTTGAATGTATCTTTGCACTATGAATTTTCACTGTTAAACTTCATTTCCCGTCAGGGATTATCTTTGGTTTACCGGCGCGCATCAACAGCAGGTAAACCTTATTTTTTAAAAAGCACCAGAAAAAATGTCAAACAATATCTACGCTGTAATCACCGGTTCAGGCAGCTATCTGCCAACAAAGCAAGTCCCGAACGCCGAATTCCTGAAAAACAATTTTCTTGAATCCAATGGTCAACCTATCAGCAGGCCCAACGAAGAAATCATTTCCAAATTTCAACTGATCACCGGGATTGATGAAAGGCGCTATGTTGAAGATGACCTTGTTTGTTCCGATATCGCATTTTTTGCAGCGGAAAAGGCAATTGCCTCATCAGGAATCGACAAGGAAGCGCTGGATTACATCATTGTAGCCCATAATTTCGGGGATGTTAAGTTCGGGGGGACCCATTCTGATTTTGTCCCTGCCCTGGCTTCAAGGGTAAAGCACCGGCTGGCCATCGAAAACCCGTTTACCGTTGCCTATGACCTGCCATTTGGCTGCCCGGGCTGGCTTCAGGCATTGATTCAGGCGAACTACTATATTAAATCGGGAGATGCCAAAAATATTCTTGTGATTGGTTCGGAAACGCTTTCCCGCATCAGCGATCCACATGACCGTGACA
>CAZDBX010000064.1:12100-13808 GCA_964503805.1 uncultured Lentimicrobium sp.
TATTCCGATGGCGCCGGTGCTGTTGTACTCAGTGCGGTTGAAAGTGCAACACCGGTGGGCATTCTCACCCATGTTACGCGTACCGACACCCTGGACCACGCTTATTTGCTGCGCATGGCCGGCTCTTACAATCCGGAAGACAAGGGCAACGTTTACCTGAAAATGAATGGCCGTAAACTCTATGAATATGCATTGAAGACAGTACCCGCTGCCATAAAGATGGCCATAGACAAAAGCGGTCTGCCTATAACCCACATTGAACGGATACTGATTCATCAGGCCAATGAAAAAATGGACGATGCCATTGTAAACCGGCTTTATGAACTTTATGGTATTTCAGCGCGTCCTGAATTTTCGATGCCGATGACCATCTCCTGGCTCGGCAACAATTCCGTTGCAACCCTGCCTATTCTTTACGATCTGATTGTGAGCAGGAAAGTGGATAATCACAGGCTAAATCCGGGCGATCATTTTGTATTTGCCTCAGTTGGTGCCGGCATGCATGTGAATGCCATGGTTTACCGGATCCCGGACTAAACAGGCGGCCTTTTACCTTGCGATTTCTATTTTAAGTTGTCTCCTTTTTAACGGTCTGCCCTTCAGATCAGCAAGAAGTTTTCTGCACAACTGTCGCTTTACTGCTGCATAGGACGCATGGTCAGCAATACTGATCTGGCCAATTTCATCCGCTTTCAGCCCGCCCTGTTGCATCAGGAAACCGGCAATATCGCCACGGCTGATCTTATCTTTTTTTCCGAGGCTGAAATACAGCGTCTCATATTCAGGGAAACCCGGCAGCTCAGCTTCTTCCGCCAGCAATACAGGCCCGGAGACTCCGGTCACATAAGCCGGTGCATTTTCTTCATCTGCAAGCACCATCCAGGCATCCCCCGAAGCATGCATACGGGCTGTCCGGCCGTTGCGATGTACCCAGGCAGTTTCATTGGCGGGCAACTGGTAATGTATTACATGCCGGATCTCCGGGATGTCAAGACCACGCGAAGCCAGATCGGTGGTAATCAGGGTGTGGTGGGTTCCATTACGGAACCGGATCAGCGCCAGCTCGCGGGCATCCTGCTCCATTCCGCCGTGATAAATGCCGTGAACCACTCCCCGCATCCTGAGCAAAGCGCTGATTCGCTCAACAGCTTCGCGGTGATTGCAGAATATCAGCGCGGGGTCGTTCCCCAGGCGGCAGATCAACCGGAACAAAGCTTCCAGCTTATCGTTCCCTTCAGCTTTCACTATGTTTACACCCAGGTTGATATGTTCATCAGCAATGGTAAAATCAAGTAAAACCGGATTTTTGACACCGGTGAATGCAGGAATATCCTCCATCCTTGTTGCAGAAGTCAGTATTCTGGTTTGCAAACCGGCCAGCTTTGCAATAATAAAAGTCATTTCTTTTTCGAACCCAAGTTCAAGGGATTTATCAAACTCATCCAGTACAAGGCTTTTTATGCCTGCAGGGTCGAAATGTCCCCTTCTCAGATGATCGGCAATACGACCAGGAGTGCCAACCAACAAGGCTGCAGGCTCAATCAGGTTATTGCGCTCTGTTCTGACCGCATGTCCACCGTAAAGGGCTGTAATTCTGAAACCAGTCTGCATCTTCCGGAAAACACTTTCTATCTGAAGGGCCAGTTCACGCGAAGGGGTGATAATCATGGCCTGAGGTCCGGAAAGTTCCGGATCAAGCATGCCTAGT
>CAZDBX010000065.1:0-13758 GCA_964503805.1 uncultured Lentimicrobium sp.
TTCAGGACTTATTACATCAGGAAAGCTGCTATTAATGCAGTGGCTAGGATGATTAAGATGGATGTCCAGGTGTGTAATTTTTTCATGACTGCCGGTTTTATAATTGGTTACAGCCACAAAATTATGGGGTTGTCAGGGGGCGGCACTCAGGAAATCGGTAAAAGCGGAAAAAAGGTATGCGGGTCAGCAAAAAGAGAGGTTGAACCGGTGAATCCGGTGATGGTTTACCGGGTTGAACTCCTTCGCCTGATTTCAGTTTTCAACAGCCTCAACTCCCGGCTGGTTTGTCCGGCGATGCTGGTATTTTCTTCGGCCCTCCTGAAAAGGTATGGCATAACATTTTTCACAGGGCCGTAAGGCACATATTTTGCCACGTTAAAACCTTTGTTGGCCAGGTTGAAACTGATGTGGTCGCTCATTCCATAAAGTTGAGCAAACCAGAAACGGTTGTCGTTCAAGGGGAACCCCCTTTTCAGGATTTCCTGAGCCATCAGAAGGTTGCTGGTTTCGTTGTGCGAGCCGCAGAAAACACTGACGATATCACTGTTGTCGAGTGATATTCTCAGGGCTTCATCAAAGGCAGCATCAGTGGCAGCTTTGTCGGGGTAAATAGGAGATGGGTATCCTTTTGCCTTCGCTCTTTCGCGTTCTTTTTCCATATAGGCGCCCCTGACAAGTTTTACCCCGAGAAAATAATTGCCCTGCCTTGCGCTGGCAATGCTGTCCTTTAAAAACTGTATCCTGTCATGGCGGTACATCTGCAGGGTATTGAAAACAATCGCCTTCTCCCGGTTATAGCGACGCATCATTTCTTCGGTAGTATCGTCAACCAGGTGCTGATACCAGCTGTCTTCCGCATCAATCATAAGCGGAACGTCATGCTTGAAGGCTTCATTACACAGCACGTTAACCCTTGAACGGAAACGGTAATATTCATTTTCCATTTGTCCCTCAAGGGGGCGGCCGGGTTCTGCGTTTTCGAACAATTCCGGGACAGCGAAGGCTGTTGGCTTGAAAACAGCGAAGGGGATGCCTGTTTCTCCGGCGGCGTTTCTGATTGATTTAAGTGTTTCGAGCAGGGTTTCCTGTATACTTTTTTCGTCGTGGCTGCCTTCAACAGAATAATCCAATACAGAGCCGACGCCGAATTCTTTATGCCGGGCTACTGTTCCTGCACATTCTTCAAGGGTTTCCCCACCCACAAAATGACGGTAGATGGTCGGTTTGATCAGCCAGTTTACAGGAAACTTCAGCCTGAGTGCCACATTGGTCATCCATGTGGCGGTTTTGACCAGCCTGGGGCTGGCCAGCGACCTGAAGAGCCAAAGGCCACGATTGAGGTCCCTGTTTGTCTTGCTTCTGAAAGCTGTTTCAGTGTTGTTAAAGTTCAATTCCATGTTGATGACAACTCCGAAATATTGAATTCCAAAAATACTTAATTGACCGGATAAAAAGTGCCGGAAAGCCTGAAAAAATTAAAAATTTTAATATCCGCAGATTTTATGATATTGCGAAACCCGCGCTGATTTAAGAATCAACATCGTCCGGATAAAACAAAGGAAGAATTTGCCACAAAGACACGAAGACACTAAGTATCACTAAATGAGAAAAATAAATCCTGATAAATCGGGACAGGTTTTGTGCAACATGGTGCCTTTGTGCCACTTCGGCAGGCTCAGTGCATCGCTTAGTGACGAATTATTTAAAAGTAAGTTGTATGCTGTTACAATCTTCTGAAACCAATACTATAAAACATTCCGGTCGAATTATAATAATTTCCCCGGACAACAATGATTTAAGAATTGGAAAATTATCAATAGATTAACTGGTTGATAATGAGTTAAAAAAATACTGGTTTCTGTCATACTGGCATACCTGATAAATTGGAAGTATACGATGGGACACGGATAAAATAATCCGGAATAATGTAATACAGGAAACGCTTTCAGTTAGCCAAAATTTTAACAGTCAAATGTGATTTTTTCTGGTAATTTCAGGAAAGTTGCTGTATGTTTGCATTATGGCAAAGAAGATGCAGACATTTAAGATTGCAGGCAGTCCGGTATATGTCGGACCATCGGCCCTTGAAGAATTGCGTTACAACCTGACAACGCTTTTCGCGAACAAGGAATCTGTTTTTATACTTGCTGATGAAAATACGGACAAACTTTGCTATCCGTTGCTTGCCGGCATGGTGCCTCAGATGGAAAGGGCTTACAAAATTGTAATTCCGGCCGGAGAGGATCATAAGACCCTTGCGACTTGCGAGCAGGTGTGGAATCAGATGGCTGTTGCCGGGGCTAACAGAAAGTCGTTGCTTATCAATCTTGGCGGCGGCATGGTGAGTGATCTGGGAGGCTTTGCGGCATCCGTTTTTCACAGGGGAATGGAATATGTAAATATTCCCACTACCCTGATGTCAATGATAGATGCTTCGCTGGGAGGAAAAACCGGGGTAGATCTGTATTCCCTGAAAAACCAGATCGGGCTCTTTGCACCTCCTGCTGCCGTTTATGTATGGTCTGGCTTTCTGGGCACTTTGCCGCACCGTCAGCTATTGTCGGGTTATGCCGAGATGATGAAGCATGCCCTGATTGCTGATGCTGACTTCTGGAAAAGGTTGATCAGGATTCCCATGGCTGTGGTTTCCAGCTGGGATGATCAAATTCTTGAAGCGATCAGGATCAAAGCAGAAATTGTAAACCGCGACCCGCTTGAGCAGGGTTCACGCCGCTTGCTCAACTTCGGCCACACCCTCGGTCATGCCTTCGAAACCTGGTCATTGCGCAACGATAAAACCCCGCTTACCCATGGTGAAGCAGTTGCGATGGGGATGATCTGTGAAGCATATATTTCTTACCGCATTGCCGGATTAAGCCATTCCGGCCGCGATGAGCTGGTCCGGCAGATTCTGCTGAATTTTAACCATTATAAGATTCCGACAACCGCCATCGACGAACTGGTAGAGATTACCAATTACGATAAGAAAAACCAGAAAGGGCGGACTATGCTGACCCTGCTCCGCGACATAGGGCATGCGGTTGAAGGTCAGCAGTGCGAGCCGGCAATCATCCGGGAAAGTCTTTTCCGTTTCACCGATTTCGGGCGGCTAACAGAATAATTTCATCTGCCGGATGTTACAGATCATTCCGCCGGAAGTCGTCCGGCCACTTTCGGTTAAACTCCCTCTGTCGAAAAGTATAGCCAACCGTTTAATGGTTATCCGCTTTCTTGCAGATGGCAGTATTTACAGTGATGAACCGGATTGCGACGACACCAGGATCATGCATACACTGATCCGGCAGCTGATTTCACTGCCCGATAGCGATACATTCAATGCAGGTGATGCCGGCACTGTTTTCAGGTTTATGGCTGCACTGATGGCGGTAACTCCCGGAACCCGCCTGCTTACCGGATCATCACGCATGCTGCAGCGTCCGGTCGGGCCGCTGGTGGACGCCCTCGCAAAGCTTGACGTCATCATAGAATATCAGGGCAACCATGGCTTTCCTCCGGTAAAAATAAGCGGTGGCAGTTTGAAGGGAGGCAGCATCAGGATCGATTCTTCCGTCAGCAGCCAGTTTGTTTCGGCCCTTATGATGATTGCCCCCGCAATGAAACATGGCCTGGAACTGATACTTGAAGGTGAAACCGTTTCATTTCCATACATTCAGCTTACCGCCGGGCTGATGCGGGAACATGGCATCAATGTTGAGACAGACCTGCCTTTTATCCGTATTCATCCCGGAGTATATCAGCTTGTTAATCCCGGCATTGAGGCTGACTGGTCGGCTACGGCCTTCTGGTATGCCCTGGTGGCAATGAAACCCGGGAGCAACATCACACTTTCGGGCCTGAGTCCCGGTTCGGCCCAGGGCGACCGGGTGGTGGCAGATATGTTCAGGAATGCAGGTGTGAACTCAAGCTGGAGCGGAGATCAGCTCATCCTGCGGCATCAACCGGGCGGATCAGCGACAATCAACATCGACTTTGCCGGCACTCCTGATCTGTTTCCTGCTATGGCGGCCGCCTGTGCCGGAAGAGGCTGCGGAGCGGAATTTACCGGGCTCTCGACCCTGCGCATTAAGGAGAGCGACCGCATTGAAGCAATGCTTGAAGGTCTTACACGCCTTGGATACCGTGCCTGCTCCCCTTCGCGCGATCGTATGGCATTGCTTCCCGGCAGGGATACAAAGGAGCCGGCTGTGATTTCTTCGTTTGCCGACCACCGGATTGCTATGGCATTTGCCATGTTGAGTGTAAAGGCCGGTCCCCTGATCATCGACTGTCCGGAAGTGGTTTCAAAATCCTATCCTGCATTCTGGGGCCACCTGAAAGATGCAGGATTTGTCCTGGAGTCGTGCTGATTTATTTGAAATAAGGGAAAATTCCTTCTTTATTGAGAATTTGCCTGCTGATAGATATCCTTGCATCTACATCTTCAGGTTTCCTAATGTCGATATTCAGTGCAAATATCCAGGTGTCATCGGGCGTTTCAACGAACCCGACATACCACCCTACTTGTTTTTGTATACGGGCAGCCCAGCCTGTCTTTGCATGCAATCTGCTGTTTCCTGATGTTTCGGCAAGCATGATCTCTACGACCGTTTGCTGATATTTTTTTTCAAATGGCAACTGTCTGTTCCATAACTTATTAAGGAATTTAATTTGTTCGTTGGCCGAGATGGCTACATCTCCTTCGAGCCAGAAGCGGTCGATAAAAGGGCCGGTCTTCATGTTTCCATAACGGCAGATTTGCATAAGTGAATCCATCGCTTCCCTGCCAACACGACGGGCAACTTCCTGGTAAACCCATACTGCGGATAACCTGAACGCTTCCCTGATGCTAAGGTCGCGGTTCCATGCATCATAACCATAGTCCGTGCCGTTCCAATCGAAGACTTCATCCGCACTTTTGATAGCTCCGGTCTGAAATCCGATCAGGGTATTGGGAATCTTAAAAGTGGATGCAGGCAGATACCTGGTGTCGGCCCTTTCTTTGTCCCATGTGTAGTATTCGTCCCTTACTGTTGAATATAGTACGAAGGTGCCTTCGACCCGGTGTTCCGAAAAAATGGTATCCCATGAAAAAGGATCAGGCGTTGGGTCCTCTTGTGCTTTGATTGCCAGCCCGGTTAGAAGGCTGATAAGCAGGATTATTGCGTAAATAAAGCCAGGTTTCATGCCTTTTGTTATTAATTTATCAATTTAAATGTTACAGCATTCGGGAATCGGAAAAAGTAACCTGTTTTTTTCTTACCGGTTGTTTCTTCCGCAAATATAGCGTAGGTTTGTTAAAATTTTTCGCTACACTATGGTTGTGGATATATTTATACCCTGCTTTATTGATCAGCTTTACCCCGAAACAGGTTTCAGCATGGTTAAAGTGCTTGAAAAGGCCGGAGTTACAGTCCGATATAACAAGAATCAGACCTGTTGCGGTCAGATCGCCTTCAACAGCGGGTTCTGGGATCATGCAAAGGCTATGGGCGAGAAGTTTATCCGTGATTTTAAGGATTGCAGTCATGTTGTGGCCCCTTCAGCCTCCTGTGTGGGTATGGTGAGGAATTATTATGACGAAATGTTTTACAATTCCGCTCTGCATAATGAATACCGTGCGCTTAAAAAGAACATCTATGAAATCACGGATTTTCTTGTCAATATTCTGAATGTAAAAGATACCGGTGCCACCTTTAATCATGTCGTTACCTGGCATAGCAGCTGTGCCGCCCTCCGTGAATACGGCCTTAAAAATGAGCCGGAAATCCTGCTCAGTCATGTACGCGGGCTTAAACTGGTTGAAATGGAGGAGAAGGAGACCTGTTGCGGCTTTGGCGGTATGTTTTCCGTGAAAAATGAGCCCGTTTCAACGGCTATGGCGGCCCATAAGGTAGAAATGGCGCTGAAAACCGGGGCTGAATATATTGTATCCACCGACAGTTCTTGTCTGATGCACATGCAGGGGTACATCAGCAAGCACAAAATTCCGCTTAAAACCATTCACATCGCGGATATTCTGGCTTCAGGCTGGGAATTATAATTCACTGCCTTTAATCAGAGTGGCCCACGAACCGGCTGTTTTTAAAATAGTGCCTTCCGGATCCGTGACAATCAGCAGGGGAGCCTTATGATACCCGGTAAACCGATGAATCTTCGCATATTCCTTTGTGCCCCGAATGCAGATATTTTCCTTTTCGTTAACAGGGGTTACGACTGTTCCTTCAGTGGTCAGGGTAACCGCCTTGTACTTGCTGTATGAAGACATGCTCAGTGACTGAAAAACGTTGTGTCTCAGAATTTCTTCCCGGATACAACCGGGCACTGAAAGAATGATCAGAAAGCCTTCAGTATTTTCATCCGTTTGTTGTTTCATGCATCCTTTAATCTTGCTGAAGGCAGGGAATTTTTTCCCGGGCAGCATTTCCTGATTCGATGAATTAAAAGGCGTGAATGCTCCGGAAAAGCAATTGTCTCTGTAATTCGTACTGTCAAGTTCTTCCGTAAGCCGGATGTAGCCTAACCGGGTAAAGCCCCGGATAAGATAACTTTTAATGAAACCGAACATTTTCTCCGAATTGCCTGAGGCTGACAGCAGGTTAAAAGCAGCGAGCCTGAATCCGTATGCTGTGCTGTCGGGTTGGGGCCACAGGGCCGTTACAACAGAGAGGTAAGAGATGATTTCGGCCGACAGGGCATTGGTATACAGCAGCAGGGTGTCGCTGTAATCCAGGTAGCCAAGAAACCGGCTGAAAACATAACGGTTACGGAGCTCCTTCGACCATGCGGGGTCGGGCTGAGGTTCACGGTCGATCTGAACCAGCCTTGCTGCAAAATAGTTCTCCCGTCCATTGAGCAACCCTTGGGTAAAGTCATTTTCCTGCTTCAACAGGCTTTTTATTTCCAGTCTTGTGCTTCTGTATTGTGGGTTATCCTCAGGAAAGGACTGAAGTTGTTTTTGCAATTGCCGGATACGGTATCTGCTTTTTGATCTGAATTTCAGGTATTTGTAATACAAGTCATTTTCTTCAGAAACGGTGAACCGGATGCTGTCGATCAGGTGGTCCAGCGTAGTTGAGAAACTGATATCCCCGTGATTAAAAACAAGGTCGAGAAATCGGTTGCCATTGAATATTAAGCGGTATTGGCCAGAAGGCAGGGATTCATCCAGCTGAAAGGTAAAACATCCTTCTGGAGTTGTTTTTGCAGAGTCGGTTTTAATTTCAATATCTCCGTAAAAGCGGTAAAGGTAAATTCCTGAGTTTCCGGTTCCACCGATACAACCACTGATCGTGTATTCCCGAGCTGCGGCGGTGAATCCCGCCTCTGTCAGCATCAAAAGGATCAATAAAGAAAATAGCCTTGCCCGCATTATTCAGGGCGGGTTGTAAAGCGCCAAACCGGACCAGCGGTATAATTGCCCGCAACATCCTTTGCATAAATCTGCCAGTAATAGGTTTTTTTAAGCTCAAATCCTGCGTGGGTGGTTTGATAAACCTTTCGTCCGTTCTCCATATTGAATTCCGTGATTCCGGTTGCTACCGGAAACATGGCCTCAGCGCTGCGGCCGGTCCAGAGGTCAAAGGTTATTTCATCGTTTTCGGGATCACTGCATGTCCATTTGAAAATTACCTCCGGTTCCATCCACGATTGCCAGTTTGGCGGAGTGATATAAGCAGGCATTGCCGGCGGCTGGTTTGACAGGTCGCTGACCACAACAACCATGTGCCTTATGGAGTCTTTCATGCCTTTTGTATCGCGAACCAGCATCAGCGGGAAATAAACCCCTGATGCGTTATATTGATGGGTGGATGTCTTATCTGTAGTGAAATCAGTGTCATAAACCCCGTCATTGTCCCAGTCCCAGCATATCTGCAAATCGCTGACAGGATCTTCTGCATCCGACACATCCGAAGCGTCAAATGTAAATTGCGTATTGTTATCCCCCCTTGCCGGATTCACGGTATAGCGGGCTTCCGGGAGGTGATTGAGTGTGTTGTTTTCTTCTTTGATGCAACTTGTAAACATCAACGGGAAAGCAAGTAATATAATGCAAAACAGCCGGTTGAAATTGTGGTTTTTGCGCATAATTTGATTATGTTGACAGGATTATAACGTCATTCCAGACGCAAGCGTACACAAAAAAACACATTTTTTTTGAATTGTGCATTTCTGATTTACCGATTCCCCTCCACAGCCGCATCGGGCAGAGAGGAATAAGGCAAACTTCATTTTTTTTATGAACTCCTGATTCCGGATTATATTATTATTACATTTGCCTGTGTGCTGGCTTTCCCGGCAATTTAATGATTACTTTTCTTTTTGTTAAATCGTTATAAACAGGTTTTTATAGCGGAAACATTGATGTCATGAATTATCTTTCCTACAGGGGAAACGGGTCTGGTCTCTTTTTAACGGTTGTTTTTGCAATAGTTTTTTCCGGTTACTCCTGGTCGCAGGTTCCTACCATTCAGGATTGTCTGGGGGCCATCCCGGTTTGCACCGGGTTTTATGATCAGCCTCTGGTGCCGCTTGGTTCAGGTAATTATCCGAATGAAATCAATCCGAATCAGAGTTGCCCGCGCAGTTGTATGGATGGAGAGACCAATACCATCTGGTACGTGATTTCTGTCCAGACATCCGGAATGCTGCGTTTTGTAATCACTCCGGTTAATCCAAATGACGATTACGACTGGGCGGTTTATAACCTGAACGACATGGAGTGCAGCGATATATATAACAACGCGGCCTTCATGCAGGAGAGCTGCAATGCTGCCGGTGGGGCGGGTTATCACGGCTCGACCGGTATCAGCAGTCCCAATGGCGGGAATTCACATTGTAACGGCGGCGGGCCAACCAATAAATGGAATGCCGACCTGCCGGTAGCGGGTGGTGATACCTATGTGCTTTGTGTGAGTAACTGGACAGCATCCTCCTCAGCTGGTTATACCCTTGATTTCGGGTCTTCAACAGCAGGAATCTATGATGATGTTGCAGCAACCATTGCATTTATTGATAATGAAATCGGATGTGCCGGAGCCACTTCGTTGTATTTTGGTTTTACCGAAAACCTGCGTTGTCTTTCGGTAAATCCTTCTGATTTCCTGCTTGTTGGTCCTGACGGTACCGAGCACACGGTTACCAGTGTCAACGGGGCAGGTTGTCAGGCCGGTGGCGAGCAGGAGAAGTTCTTTACCATCGAATTTTATCCGCCAATGTATGAGAACGGAGAATATGAACTGCGTTTGATCGGAAATGTGGTTGACCTCTGCTCTAATAATTCACAGCCGCACGGGAAGACCTTTGATGTTCAGCTAGACCCGCTTCCCACCGTGCTGGCAGGCCCTGAGGATCAGATGGTACCCATTGGCGGAACGGCTGTTTTTCATGTTGAAACACTTGGAGATACCAGTTTCAGATGGCAGTTCCGGCCCAATCCGACCGCATTCTGGCAATATCTTACCGAAACTGCCCCTTATTCGGGAACGAATACAAACACACTGACCATCGATCCTGCTACATTTGAGCTTGGGCAGTATCAGTATAGATGTCTGGTCAGCGGCGACTGCCCTCCCCTTACCATGTCGCCTGCGGCAACATTATTCGTGGGCGATGCACTTGCAGCTTCAGCATCTGCCAGTCCCGATGAAATCTGTTATGGCGGTTCCACCCAGCTCGAAGTAAATGCATTCGGCGGCAATATACAGCAGCCCTACACTTACGAATGGAGCGCACCGGACGGCTGGTCCTCAACGCTCCAGAATCCTGTAGTGGAGCCGGTTCAGACAACCACCTATACGGTAATTGTGAACGATGGCTTCAATCCTGTTAGCTCACAGGTTACCGTTGTGGTAAATCCTTTGCCGGTTGCCGATGCCGGGGCCGATATTCAGATCAATCACGGAACTTTTACACAATTGCAGGGAAGCGCCGGGGTGGGAATGCCTCCTTTCGCCTACCAGTGGCAACCGGCAGATTCGCTGTGGAATCCTGCCATTCAGAGCCCTGTGACAAGAAAACTCAACAACTCCACTTTGTTCAGCCTGGTTGTGACAGATGCAAATGGTTGCGTAAGCGAAGAAGACCTTATGATGGTTACTGTCGTGGGCGGGCCGCTGGCGGTGATGCCTCAGGCTGTTCCTCCTGTCATTTGTCTGGGCGATACGGTGCAGTTGATCGCGCTTCCCAGCGGCGGTAATTATCCGAATTATTTTTACAGCTGGAAAGTTGGCGATACGGAAATCTCCACCGGTGAAACCGTTCAGCTGATCCCTTCAGAAACCACAACCTACACGCTGGTTTTGAATGACCTGTTTAATACCATCGAAAGTCAGATTACCGTTAACGTTAATCCGCTTCCCGAAGTTGACCTGATTAAGCCGGAATATAATATTCAGGGCGGGTATATTCAGGTTTGCGTTTACGATACCCTTGTCCTGGATGCGGGAAATGCCGGTGCCCAGTACCTCTGGAGCAACGGATCCACGGAAAGATTTTTTGAAACGAAGACTTCCGGGATTAGTTTTGACTTTCAGGAACATTCGGTGCGGGTTACCGACCCCATTACCGGATGTATCAACCATGGCTCTGCCGGGGTTGCATTTACTTTCACAGCATGCTCCTATGGTATTGAGGATCTGAAACCGGAGGATTTTATAATTGTGTATCCCAACCCGGCCCGAAGAAATGTTACCATAGCGCTGGACGGACCGGCCGGCTGCTTTGATATCACCATGACTGATCTGAGTGGCAGAATGTTGTTCCATACCGTTATCAATAAAACCCTGCAGGGAATTCACCGGACTTTGCTTGACTTGTCGGAAAACCAACCCGGAAATTATTTCCTGCGGATTACTTCGCAAAGTGGGACTGTTGTTACAAAACTGATTGTTTACTAACTTTGTATATTATGAAAATTCTCAGCCCTGCCAGATTGAAGCTGTTGCTGATATTTATACCGGTGTATTTTTCTACCGGCCATACATTGATGGCTCAGGAAGGTTTTACTGCCCGGTTTGCAGAAGCGGAGGATTTTTTATTGCAGGAGCACGGCAACTTTAAAACTGTATTTTCGATAAAAATCGCAGATTTTCCTGATATCGAACCTGTTATAAGCCAGGCTGCATTGATGCCTGAAACTTTTACATTGGCTGTTGATCAGCCATCTTCTGAATTTCATTGTTTTACGCTGTACTTCACTCACCCTACTGATGCCGCTTACGTTAAGAAAATCCTGTTGTTCATCGGGATCCGGCAGATTATTGTCAATGGCAAAGTGCAAAATCTTGAGGATTTTGATCCTGAAGATTGAGTCTTTATAACTTAAATGGGTGATTAATGCGAATTAGCCAGAGTTTTTTTCTTTTGGTGGCGCTGGTCTTTTGTTTTGATTTTCAGGTAAAATCACAGATTAATGCCGGGCCGGATATTACCATTTGCCAGGGTGAAACGGTGAACTTATATGCTGTTGCAACAGGAGGCTATGGTGCCGATAGCTATACTTTTGAAGTCTATCCCTATCAGCCGGAGACCTATTCAGGCGGGACACCGGTGACCTTTGGCGGAAACCAGGATGACCAGATTGCCGGACCTTTTAATATCGGGTTTCAGTTCTGCTTTTTCAACCAGTATTATACCCAATTCTACATTGGTTCCAACGGTTGGGTCGGATTTACCTATAATTCATCCTGGACAACATACACCTCGGCGCCTATCCCGAGTACCAGCAATTCAGTTCCTAAAAACTGTATTATGGCTCCCTGGCAGGACTGGCATCCGGGTGTGACCTCAGCTTATGGGCCGCCCTATGTTTTTTATAAAACCATCGGTACAGCCCCAAACCGTAAACTGGTAGTTTACTGGTACGAATGTCCGATGTTCAGTTGTACCTCAACCCGTGGGTCTTTTCAGATCGTTCTGAACGAACAGAGCAGTATTGTCGAGAATCATCTCACCAACAAGCCAAATTGCCTTACCTGGGCGGGTGGAACAGCTACCCAGGGGGTCCATAACAGCAATGGTACCACCGCCTTTACGGCAACAAACCGTAATTCAACGCAATGGGTAGTTACAAACGAAAGTACCCGTTTTGTTCCCAGCGGCATTAAATGGTATACCGGCGGATATCCCGGCGGTACCATCGTTGGTTACGGGCCGGAGCTTATTGTAACACCTTCAGTTACCACGGTGTATACCGCTGTTGTAAATCTTTGCGGAGGCCAGGTTTTTTCTGACAATGTTACGGTCACTGTTATTCCTCAGGATAACGCGGGTTTTGGATATGGATCCTCTACGCTGTGCCAGAGCGGGTTCTCTGGCAATCCTGTTACACCTTATCCCGGTGGTATTTATTATGCCGCCCCTCCCGGCTTGTCGATCAATGCTTCAACCGGAAATATAAATCTGGGCGCGAGTAATCCGGGAACCTATACCATCACTCACATTACGCAGGGTTCCTGCCCTGACACGGCAAGTATAGTACTTACAGTAGTTACCTCACCTTCTGCTACATTCGGATATCCGCAGCCGGGTTATTGTGTCACGGCGAACAACCCACTGCCTGTGTTTGCACCGGGATCTTCAGCCGGTACTTTTTCCGCAACACCGCCAGGACTGGTATTTGCCAGCATTTATACCGGCGAGATCAACCTGGCGGCTTCCGCACAAGGAACTTATCAGGTTACCAATACCATTCCTCCTTCTGCTGCCTGCCCTCAGGTTATTTATACCACCATGGTACAGATATATTCAGTGCCCCCGGCAGGTGCTCCGGTACAGGGACCAACGTCCCTCTGCGAGAATCCTCCCAATACAGTTTACAGTACAACCGCACTTTCCAATACTACCAGCTACCTTTGGGCGATGTCCCCGGCGTCGGCCGGAACCATACAGGGCAACGGAACCTCTGCAATGGTCAATTGGACTGATAATTTTATTGGGACAGCCTATATCCAGGTAAGAGGCGTTAATGACTGCGGAACAGGTCAGGGCTCGCCTCCGAAGCAGGTGAATGTAAACCCTCTGCCAAAGGAAACCGGAACACCGGTCGGCCCAGTAACGCTATGCCAGGGCGGGGGGCTTACACCTTATTTCACTTCAGGTTCTGCTTTTGCCGATTATTATGAATGGGCTTTGTTACCACCATCAGCCGGAATGATAGTTGGTCAGGGGCAACAGATCACCTTGTCGTGGTCAGCTTCGTTTTCCGGCACAGCGCAACTGGCCGTCAGGGGCGTGAATGAATGTGGCTCATCTATATGGTCTGACCCGCTCGCGATAGAAGTAAGTCCGTTGCCATCGCAGGCAATCCAGCCTCAGGGGCCGGATTTTTTCTGTTCAGGAGGAGCTACGGGCAATTACACCACTCAGATTGCACTGAATGCTTCAGGGTATAACTGGTCCATTGATCCTGCCGGTGCCGGAGTGGTTACAGGAAGCGGGAATGCGGTTACAGTGAACTGGGATCCGGCCTTTTCCGGCATCGCCAATCTCACGGTGGCCGTTGTCAACAATTGCGGTACCGGCCCTTTTTCGCCTGCACTTCAGGTTGAGATTGCACCCGCTCCCCAGGTGGGCGCGGGGAATGATACTACGGTGATCTTTGGCGCGTCAGTAATACTGAAAGGCAGTGTTCAGGGAGGAGTCAATCCTGTGCTTTGTCACTGGGAACCTGCTTCACTGTTGCTCAACCCTGATGTGATGCGGCCCGAAACCCTGCCTCTCCAGACAACTGTGCTTTTTACATTAACATCCACCGACGCG